>WAPO01000160.1 GCA_015520705.1 Thermococcus sp.
CTCATATTCCCTGCCTCCTTTCGTTTATCGGGGCAATGACGCTTTCATAGAACTCCCTGAGCTTTCTCGTGTGCTCCTCAACCCACTCCCCGCTGACCCTCTTCCTCGCAACGCCCTCCTTCATGGCCCGCTCTGCCACGGCCCTTGCCACTTTGGGAGGAACTTCCGGGTCGAGGGGGGAGGGCATTATGCGTTCTTCCTCCGGCTCTTCAACGGTTCCTGCTATGGCCTTTGCCGCCTCGATTATCATCGTATCTGTTATTGTCCTTGCCCGCACATCCAGAGCGCCCCTGAAAATGCCGGGGAAGCCGAGAACGTTGTTGACCTGATTGGGGTAGTCGCTCCTACCAGTTGCAACTATCCTGGCCCCGGCCTTCTTCGCATCCTCGGGCAGTATCTCAGGAACTGGATTAGCCAGCGGGAACACAATGGCGTTATCGCTCATCTTTTCAATCCATCCGGGCTTTATAACGCCCGGGCCGGGCTTTGTGAATGAAATCAGGACGTCAGCGTCTTTCAAAGCCTCCTCCGGCCCGCCTGTGATTCCTTCGGCGTTCGTCTCGCTCAGAAGCCACCCCCTGTAGGGAAACAGCTCCTCCAGATCCATATCACTCGTTAAAACTGCTGGCCTGCCGTTGACAATCTCAACAACCCTGACATTTCCAGCTTTTACTCCCGCTTTCGTTAAGATTCTCAAATTTGCAAATCCAGCTGCACCCGCGCCGAATAGAGTCACAGCGACCTCATCAAGCCTCTTCCCGACAACCTTCAGGGCGTTTATCAGACCGGCCAGAACCACAGCAGCTGTCCCCTGCTGGTCGTCGTGAAAAACAGGGATGTCAAGCTCTTCTCTGAGCCTCTCAAGGATGTAGAAGCACTTCGGCGAGGCTATGTCCTCAAGATTTATGCCGCCGAAGGTCGGTGCTATCGCCTTCACAACCTCTATGAACCTGTCCGGGTTCTGCTCGCTGACCATTATGGGAAAGGCATCCACGCCCCCAAAGTGCTTGAAGAGCAGTGCTTTCCCCTCCATGACGGGCAGGCCGGCTAAGGCTCCAATATTTCCCAGACCAAGAATCCTGCTCCCATCGCTAACAACAGCTACGAGATTGCCCTTGCTCGTGTATTCATAAACCTTCTCCGGGTTTCTGGCTATTTCCCTGCAGGGTTCGGCAACTCCCGGCGTGTATGCAAGGCTCAGCTCATGCCTGCTCCTCAGGGGGACTTTGGGAATTACCTCAATCTTGCCGTTTCCCGGAAAGTTGTTCCTGTGGAAGGCCAGGGCTTCCTTTTTGAGCTCACGCACCCTCTTCACCTTCCTTCAACTTCTCCACCCCAACCATCTCGGCTATCCCGTTAAGCTCTTCCAGAACTTTTCTGTAGATTGGGATGCCGATCTTTAAGCGAGTCTCCATCGTGAGAAAGCCCTTTTCGCCGTGAACCCATATTTTCTCAAAGTCTCTATGCCCCTTTGAGCTCTTCAGCTCTTCTATCATTCTGCTCATACTTTCCCTGAACTCCTCAGGAGGCGTAAATGCCCCAATGTCGATAGCCATGAAGAAGTGATCAACCTCACTGTGCCGCTCGCTTGTGTTCTTTACATGCCGGCTCCATGTTCCGCCGCTCAGAACTCCGGTTAAAATATCAACCATCATGCTTAGACCATATCCTTTATGCCCCCCGAAAAGCTCTCCAAAGCCCCCCAGTGGAAGCAAAGCGCCGCCATTGAAAACCTTCTCAACGTCCGTGGTTATATTACCCTCGCTGTCAATCGCCCAGCCTTCGGGAATCGGCTTTCCCTTCCTCCGGTAGACCTCAAGCTTTCCAATCGGGACGACACTCGTTGCCATGTCGAGCAAAAAGGGCTTTTCTCTGGTCGGTGCTGCCAGAGCAATTGGATTTGTCCCCAGAAACCTCTCCACACCGCCGGTTGGAGCCACCAGAGGCCGGGAATTCGTCATGCTGATTCCAATCATGCCTTCATTGGCGGCCATTAAAGCGTAGTAGCCGGCGATGCCGTAGTGGTTGCTGTTTTTAACCGCAATAACCCCAATACCGCTCCTTTTAGCCTTCTCAATTGCCAGCTTCATAGCCTTATAACCAACGACCTGCCCAAGTCCCTCATCTCCGTCAATCAGCGCGTAGGAAGAGCCTTCCCTCAGAACTCTGATGTTCGGCCTGAGATTTATCCCGCCGCTCAGAATTCCATCAACATAGCGCTTGAGTCTCTGAACTCCGTGGCTTTCAATTCCCCTTAAATCCGCCATTATCAGATTGTCGGCAACTATCTCCGCATCCTTTTCCGAAACCCCGAGCTTCATGAGAACCTTAACGACGAAAGAAAAGAGCTCCTCCCTCGGAACTCTGACATAGCTTTCATCAATATAACCCTTTTCGAACATGATACCACCAGAATTAGTTGAACATTGAGGATTAAAGACTTTCCCAGAAAACTGTGGTGGACCGGGCGGGATTTGAACCCGCGGCCTCCGCCTTGCGAGGGCGGCGCTCATACCAGGCTGAGCTACCGGCCCATGCCCATTTAAATGAGACTTGCACAGCCTTTAAAAGTTTTTGGTATCAAAGGAAATCTTTATATCCTCCGGAGACTAATAAAAATCGCCCGGGGAGCACCGCCGAAGGCGGAGTCAATGAACTTGGGCGGGTTATTACCCCCTTTTGGGAGGCTTTGTGATGAGGCTGTATATAATCTACGCAATCCTTGCAGCTTTTTTCGCATCGCTCGTGCCGATATTCGGAAAACTCGGCCTGAAGGAAGTTAATCCAACGCTTGCAACGGCGGTTAGGGCCGTTATAATGGCCGTCTTCCTGGTGGGTGTTGCCCTGGCAACGGGAGCGTTAAACAAGACAGATGGCTTCACTGCCAGAGCGCTCCTCCTCATAACCCTCTCGGGACTGGCAGGCGCTTTATCGTGGCTCTTCTACTTCATGGCCATCAAGGCAGGCCGTGTTCCAACGGTGATCGCTGTGGATAAGACAAGCGTTGCTCTGGCCATACTCCTCTCATGGCTTATTCTCGGGAGCAAAATGGATGTTAAGACTGCCGTTGGTGCTGTGTTGATAGTGCTGGGCGCGATTTTGGTGTCGCTTTGAACTCCAGAATCAGACACTTCGACCCTTTTAAAGGCAAGAGAACAGTTTTTCACTGGCGGCTCGTTGTACATGTTTGCCCAAGACGTTATGAGGGGCATCAAATACCGCGCCGCGGCCCAGGAGTGCCTTCTTCAGGAGGCCGTTGCAAAAGGCGTCAAAATCGGAATGAAGAAGGCCAAAGAGACCTGAACTCTACCGTTCCCCAGCCTTTTTCAGTATCTTTTCGTAAAGCCCTTCACTAAGCCAGAAACCCGTGCTCTTGAGCTTCTCCAGCTCGTCTTTGAGACTGGTTATCCTCCCAGAGAACTTGGCCTTGAGGAGAATACCAATGGTTCCGGTCACTTTGAGACCGAGAGCCCTAGCTACTTCCCTTCCGTCGTAGTCGTCAATCAAGATAAGATCGGCTTTCTTTTCCAGAGCTAAGACTATTGCCTCACTCTCGCCTTCATCCAGCTTAATCATCAGGGAGCGCTTGAGCCTCTCGTCCGTTATCTTCTCCACCTTAATCCATTCACCGTTTTTAACCATCCGGGCGTCTTCACTCTCGCCGCCTTCAACGACGCATTCCCTGTAAACGGCTTCAGGAATTAAAACCTCGCCGAAGAACTCCCCCAGGAGTTCAAGCCTTCCTATCTTGGCGAGGTGGATGAGGGGAGTTGAGTTACTCACCACGAGCAAAGGCCACATCCTCCGCCAGCTCCCTCTCCGTGTAGTGCCTCGGAACTTTTCTCTTGGCGAGTTCTTCAAGGAACTCCCTCTTTGTAACTCTCGCAAGCTTCGCCGCCTTCCCAAGGGGAAGAACGCCCCGCTGATAGAGGATAACTGCCAGATCAAGCCTTAACTCCCTCTCAGCCTCACCCTTAGGGAGTTTCATAGCCGTGATAATGTCCTCCGGAATGACTATCTCCATTTTCCCACCGGCTTAAGGTTGGAGTTGGGAGTATTTAACTATTCCCATCAACCTTCTCGAAGGGGATGTATATCTTCAGCATCTCTTCCATTCCCCCCTCAGCTCTCTGAGGCTTTTCTCGATACCTGAATTCTCCTAGGAGCTGCAGTAGATAGTTATCAAAGAACTGCAGGCACCGAGTACATAGCCACCCACTATTCAGACGAGGATGCCATTAGGGAAGCCATGGAACTTGCGAAGAGTGCCCGCAACGGTTCCATAGGGGCGTGGGCGTTAGGGGCGTCTTTTTCTTGATCATGTCTTTGGGTCATAGCCTCGCATGAATGGCCAGAAGGGCGATAAGGCAGAGCTATCTATCAAACTTTAATCCATTTTTAAATTTTGAGAACTCCAAGTTCTCAAGGTTTATAAAGGGTTGAGAACTATTAATTCTCAGGTGTTATTATGAGGTTGGGCGACCTGTCCTACATGAACCCCTGGTGGGAGGGAAAAGAGGACTACCACGTGAGGCGCTGGAGGGAGCAGAGGCTCCACTGGCGGCCAAAGTGGCTGGAAAAACTGTCCCTTAATCCTTTCTCCCTCAACTTCGTTCTCGGCCCGAGACAGGTGGGAAAAACCACCGGGATAAAGCTCCTGATTCAGAAACTCCTGAAGGAGAACCCACCTGAGGGCATCGTTTATATCAACGTCGAGGTTTTGCCGGGCCACCGCGAGCTTGCCGCGCTCCTCCGGGAGTTCCAAGAGCTTAAGACAAAGGAAGGCATCAAGACCGGTTATATCTTCCTCGACGAGGTCACCTCTCTCGAAGGCTGGTGGCGTGGGGTTAAACCGCTCATCGACGCAGGCCTTCTGGAGAACGACGTAATTACCGTTACCGGCTCAAGCTCCTTAAGGGTAAGAAGGGACATGGAGCTTTTTCCAGGCAGGAGAGGGAGCGGGAGAGAGATAGAGGTCATGCCCCTCTCCTTCCCGGAGTACGCTGAGATAATGGGGCTGGAGAAGCCAAAACTTCAGACTGGAATGGTTCTCAAGCTTTTCGAGGACTATCTGAAGACGGGTGGATTCCCGGCCTCGATAAATGGCCTCCCGATGGACGATCTCTTAGGGGCGTATATAGGTGAGCTCGTCAGGTTCGGGAAGAGCCTTGAGATAGCGAAGGAGACCTTCGCCGCGGTAATAAGGAGCGCCCCTTCGGCGACGAGCTTTAGGGCGCTGGCGGGCATGACCTCCGGCTACTCCTACAAGGTGATTCAAGACTACATCGAGTTCTTCACCGAGCTTTACATCCTCGGGATAGCCTACCTCAAGCAGGGAAATCAGGTGCTTTATAAGCGCGAGAAGAAGTTCTTCTTCCGCGATACGCTCCTGGCGAGGTTATTTGCGCTCTGGAGCGGGATAGAGCTAAGGGAGGAGGCCCTCTACGAATGGATTGTTCAGGAGCATCTTTACAGGAGGTTTGGAGAAGTTTACTACTATCGAAACTCCCACGAGGTCGACGCTGTTGCCGGCGACCTGAAGATCGAGGTAAAGGCCGGAAAAGCTCACAGGAGGTATCCAAAAAACGTAAGGGTGCTGGAAAAGGAAGATGTGCCCTTCTTCCTCCTCGAGCTCACTCCCCCATGACCTGAAGGATAACGCGCCTGTGCCTCGGCCGCACGTCGAGCTCGACGAAGAAAATCTGCTGCCACACCCCTCTGACGAGCCTGCCCTCAACGACCGGCAGAACCATGCTCGCGCCCAGCAGAGATGCCCTGAGGTGGCTGTGGGCGTTGTCGTCTATCCTGTCGTGGAGGTAGCCCTTTCCTTTCGGTATCAGCTCCTTCAAAGCGCTCTTGAAGTCCTCTAAAAGGCCCGATTCGTGCTCTATCGTAACTACTGCCCCGGTAGCGCCGGGAACGAACACCACAACCTGACCGTTTTTAACCCCGCTCTCCTCGACGGCTTTTTCCACCTCGTGGGTTATATCAACGAGGTCAATCTCTCCCCTTGTTGAAAAGCGAAGCTCCTTCGTGAGGACCTTCATGCCACCACCCCATCAATGCTCCAGCGGCAAAGCCTATTAAGTTTGCCACCATATCCCAGACCGAAAAAGTCCTCCCGGGAATGGAAATCTGGAGGAGTTCCAGAAGAACCGGAAAGGGCAGAAAAATCATAACCCTCTCCCTTCCGAGAAAGGCGAGCACTGCAAACTCCAGAAAATGCACGGCTTTATCCCCTCCCGATACAGGTGAGGAAGGGACTGCTGGAGTTAGATTTAGATACAGAAGGAGCAGAAGGTAAGCCTCCAGAAATTTTCTCCTCATAGGCTTCATAGAAAGCTCTCCAGCTTTTTAACCTTCTCAACGACCTCCAGAGGGTTTTTGCCGAAGATGTAGACAACGGGCTCTATCCCAAATGCCCCCCTGTCAATCACCGCGTCCCACCGGCCTTCCGTGAACTTTTCAGCTATCATCCTTATCGTGCGCTCTTCATCCCTATCTTTCTCCTCTATCTCTGCGATTTTCAGGCCAGCCTTTCTTATGGCGTGCTCAACTCTCCCATCAAACTTGATGTTCAGAACGCTCCGTATTTCGGGGGAGATTTTTGACAGCTCAACCAGAATTTTTGCTGTGTGTTTGCTTGCACCGAATTCAGGCGGCAGGGCGAAGAGCTTTCCTTTGACAAGCGTGATTCTGCCGGGGACGGCCGCGACATCCCTGTAATCATTGGGTTTTGGAAGCGCATAGACAAAGTTGCTCCTTATCTCGGGTATCAGCCCGGCGAATTTGGGGTCGTTCAGAAGCTCACCGAGTGCCAGATTGAGCATCTCCAGAACTCCGCTCCGTGAGGGCGCGGTGTTGAACAGCTCTCTGCAGAAGGTTTCATTTTTCAGCCCTGCATACTTCAGGTACGCCCGGCATCCGGCCTCACTGTTGAAGAACTCCATAAACTTCTGAGTGCTGAACCTTATTATCTCCTCTTTCCCGGCTCCGTAGAGTATAAGATTCGCTATCTCGTCGGCCGTTTTATCAATAAGCTCCTGAACTCCGGGATCGGGCTTCTTATACTTCCCTGAGAGATACTTGCTAACCATCGCCTGGGTTATATCAAGAACCTCAGCTATCTTCGCTTGGGTGTAGCCCTCCGAATAGAGAACACGCGCTATTCTCGCCCTGAGAGCGGGCATTATCTCCTCAGACCAGAACGTGCAGGGGCTCTTCATAATCCATCCCGTAATGAAATCCCAGAACTGAGTTATAAGCTTTATCTTTAGACACGGGTATGTTAAAAAAGGTTTAAATAGCAGCACAATTTTACATGAGAAGGGCTTCTATGGAGTGGAAGAACAGGGATGTTATAAGCATAAGGGATTTTTCCCGGGAGGATATTGATTTTGTTTTGGAAACTGCCGGGAGGCTTGAGAGGGAACTGGCTGAAAAGGGTGCTCTCAGATATGCGGAGGGCAAAATTCTCGCAACTCTCTTTTTCGAGCCATCCACGAGGACGAGGCTGAGCTTTGAGAGTGCGATGCACCGACTCGGAGGGTCTGTTATAGGCTTTGCATCTGCAGCGAGCACCAGCGTCAGGAAGGGGGAGAGCCTGAGGGACACAATAAAGACCGTCGAGCAGTACAGCGACGTTATAGTCCTGAGGCACCCGAAGGAAGGCGCCGCGAGGCTCGCCGCTGAGGTTGCTGAAATTCCCGTCATAAACGCCGGCGACGGAAGCAATCAGCATCCAACGCAAACTCTGCTTGACCTCTACACAATAAAACGCGTTTTCGGGAGTATTGACGGCCTGAAGATAGGTCTGCTCGGTGATTTGAAATACGGCAGAACTGTGCACAGTTTAAGCGAGGCTCTGGCGTTCTATGACGTCGAACTTTACCTGATTTCTCCCGAAATGCTGAAGATGCCGAAGCATATAGTTGAAGAGCTGAGAGAGAAGGGCGTCAGGATCCACGAGACGAGCAATCTGGAGAGCGTAATCGGCGAGCTTGATGTCCTCTATGCAACGAGAATCCAGAGGGAGCGCTTCCCGGACGAGCAGGAGTATCTAAAGGTCAAAGGCTCCTACGTCGTTGACTGCAGGCTCCTTGAGAAGGCGAAGGAAACGCTGAAGGTGATGCATCCCCTCCCGAGGGTCGACGAAATACACCCCGAGGTTGATGGAACGAAGCATGCTCTATACTTCCGTCAGGTTTTCTCAGGCGTTCCTGTGAGGATGGCCCTTCTCGGGCTAACGCTGGGGGTGCTGTGAGGAGGTGGTAACATGGCAGAACTGAAGGTTTCCGCGATTAAGGAAGGAACCGTTATAGACCATATTCCAGCAGGTAAAGGTCTAAAGGTCATCCAGATACTCAGGCTGGACAGGGTCAACGGCGGGATACTGCTGCTTGCCGCCAACGTTCCGAGCCAGAAGCTGGGCAGAAAGGACATAGTCAAGATTGAGGGGAAGTATCTGAGCGAGGAGGAGGTCAACAAGATTGCACTGATTGCCCCGACGGCTACAGTCAATATAATCAGAGACTATGCTGTCACGGAGAAGTTCAATGTCGAGATTCCGGGCGAGATAGTGGGGATACTGAAGTGCGGGAATCCGAACTGTGTGAGCAACCATGAATACACCGCACCGAAGTTCTACGTCATCTCAAAGGAGCCCCTCAAGGTGCGCTGCCACTACTGTGAAAGGACGATGGAAGAGGAGGAAATCCTCAGCAACCTGTAGAAAACCTTATATTCCCCCTCCCTATTTTTCTATGGGGAGTGGTATGAAAGGGAAGATTGGGACACTCATGCTGGTTCTTCTTGTCGTCCTTTCTGCCGGATGTATATCCGAAATGCCCGGAAACGGCACTCAGTCGGTAACCTCCTCCAACGGGGGAATGAAAACCCTTGAGGTATATATCCTGATTGAGGAAAAAGATGCCGCATTTGAAATTTCCACGTTCACCCTGAGGGCTTCAAAGCTTGAGATAAGGGAGTTTGGAAAGCCCTACCTCGTGCTGAAGGGCAGCTACTCAGAGGAGGAATTCCTGAAGGGCATTCCAATAAACCTGTCGCTTAAAGGCGAGGCGAGAAACTGGAAGGGGCAGGACTTCCCCTTCAAAGGCACAATAAGCTATCTCATACACTCCCCCGGCGTTTATGTCCTAATGCTGGAGGCCCACCACATACCCGGCCTCTTCCTCCTGAAGCTGGAGAGGGATAAATCCGGTAGGGTTGGAGGGGAAGTCCCGGGGAGAATTTTTGAGGATGATGAAGAGCTTCTCCTGAATCAGGCGCGCGCCATCGGCGGGAGATATTTCGAGGAACTGCGTGATGAGCTCCAGAAAAACAGACAGCTGAGGGAGCACTACCTGAGTCTCTGGGAGGAAACGGGAAATCTCAGCTATCTCCAGATTTACAGGGATCTGAGCTATCCGGTTAGAAGCTTCGGCGCTCTCGCAAAGGAGAGAAACCTGAACAGCGTGGAAATTAACATACTCCTCATGAACCTCAAAGCGAATGACTTCTACTACTCCACGCACCATGAGCCCGGAAGGAAGGACTTAACACTCCTCTTCGACAACAGCTCCCCCTACTACGGCACGATTAGAATAGAGAACGGCCCCATTCACAGCTCGCTACCCTTCGTCTATTACAGAGCCAGAGGGTTCAGCCTTTACTCCGTGGCGGCTCTCCACTGGGCCCACATCTATTACAGAACAGGGAAGTACAGGCAGATGCTTGAGATTCTGAACGAGCTGAAGGCCTATGTCCAGTATGAGGAATACGGGAACAGGAAGTGCGCACTCCTCAAGAACTACTTCCAGTTTCAGAACGCGAGCATCCCATGGGTGTCCGGCTATGCTCAGGGCGTTGCTGCGGGACTCTACGCCGAGGCATACAACCTAACGGGGAATCCTGCCTATTTAAATCTGGCAGAGGGCTTCCTGAACTCCTTTGAGCTCTCCCTGTCGAGGAACGGCTTCGTTGTCAGGACGGAGTACGGGCCGTGGTATCTCGAATACAACTACTATCCCAAGGAGCTTGTCTTAAACGGCCATATCATCGCCCTTCAGGGCCTCTATTACTACTGGAAAGTCACAGGGAACAGAACCGCATGGAAGCTTTTCTGGGAGGGGGCAATGAGCGTTAAAAAAGCTCTCCCGTATTTTGATACAGGGAGCTGGAGCAGATATGCAAGCATATACAACTCCTCAAGCGAGTTCTACCACAGGCTCCATATAAAGCTTTTAGTGTGGCTCTACGAGAAAACAGGAGATAGAACGTTTCTGGAATACGCCGAGAGATGGAACGGCTATCTGAAACAGAGGGGGCTGAAGCCGGAGAAAATAGAAATCAATCGAAGGCCTGTGGGAACCTCCTGAGAACCGGAATGAGGAGCAGCAGGCCTCCGATGATGTCAACAGCGCTCTGGATGGCGTTTGGGATTCCTATAACAAGCCAGAACGGCATGTGGAACCACTTTTCCACCTCATGGATCACCTGCTCTCTCGGGATGTTCAGATACAGGGGCAGGGCATAGTAGTAGTTGAGCGCAACCATGAGCGGGATTCTTATTGCCGTTCCGATGGCATAAGCCAGAAGCAGGAAGAGGGCGAGAGTCTTCGGTGTGTATTCATGCAGGCTGAAGCGCGTTATCCTCCTTGCAACCTCAACTCCAATGACCACGGAAAGGGTTGCCGGAACCTTCATGCTCGCTCCGAGCCATGACGTTGATGAAATCAGGGATATCCCTATGAAGAGCAGGCCCAGAGCTATGAGGGAGCTTGTGAATCCCAGCAGCAGCGTTACCACGATTATGGGGACTGCCACGAGGTCGATGTCCATCCCCCACGGGGTCTTAACCTTCAGGGGCATTACCTGAAGCAGCAGCGAGAGGGACAGCATGAGCCCTATTAAAGCAACTTCCTTTGACTTCATTTTCAGCCACCAATCAGGATTTTTGTTCCATATTTTAAAAGATTTTGTTCCGTAAATGGAACTACAGATGGACACATCTGAGGAGCAAATCCTTTATAGGCTTCCGGACGAGTGTTTATGGGTGGTTTGAAATGAAAATTCCAGATGATGTTAGGAGGGACATTCCTCTTACACAGGAGGTTATATACTTTGACAACACAGCTACCTCGCTGACTCCAAGGCCGGTTATCGAGGCGATGGATGAATACTACCTGAAATACAGGGCAAACGTGCATAGAGGCGTTCACAGGCTTTCCCAGATGGCGACCCAGAAGTATGAGGAGTCGAGGGAGGCTGTGGCTAAATTCATAGGTGCAAAGTTTGAGGAGATAGTTTTCACCAAGAACACGAGCGAGAGCCTCAACATGGCCGCCCTCGGGCTGGAGGGAGTCTTTGAGAAGGGCGACAGGATAGTAACGACACCCTACGAACACCACTCCGATTTACTCCCATGGCAGAGGCTGGCCAAAAAGCTGAACCTGAAGCTTGAGTTCATTGAGGGCGATGACGAAGGCAACCTCGACTTGAGCGATGTGGAGAAGAAGATCAAAGGGGCGAAGCTCGTTGCTGTTCAGCACGTCTCAAACGCCCTCGGCGTTATCCACGAGGTCGAGGAAATAGGAAAAATGGCGAAGGAAGAAGGAGCGATATTCGTAGTTGATGCTGCTCAAAGCGTTGGGCACATGGAGGTGGATGTTAACAAGCTCCACGCAGACTTTCTGGCATTTTCAGGTCATAAAGGGCCGCTGGGGCCAACTGGCATAGGCGTGCTCTACATCAGGGAGGAGTTCTTTGATGTCTTTGAGCCCCCGTTCATCGGCGGCGGAACAATTGAGGACGTTGAGCTCTGCTGTTACACCCTGACGGAAGCCCCTGAGAGGTTTGAAGCCGGAACTCCGAACATAGGCGGAGCGATAGGTCTCGCCGCTGGAATCAAATACGTCCAGAGAATTGGTCTGGATAAAATCGAAAAGCAGGAGCACAAGCTCGTCAAGA
>WAPO01000161.1 GCA_015520705.1 Thermococcus sp.
ACAGAATCGCCGGTGAATATGATGTTGTTATAATCGGCGGAGGCGTCACCGGGACGGCAGTAGCGAGGGAGCTCTCTAAATACAGGCTGAAGATTGCCCTGCTGGAGAAGGGTTCCGATGTCTCTCTCGGAGCCTCGAGGGCAAACAACGGCATGATCCATCCGGGTGTTGCACCCCCCAAGAACACGCTCAAGAGGAAGCTCAATGTCAGGGGAAACGCCATGTATGACAGGCTCTGTGAAGAGCTGGGCGTGAGGTTCAGGCGCGTGGGGAGCCTCTGGCTGATAACCCCCAGAACCCTCCAGAAATACCGCAGATACTTTCCGGGCCCCCTCTACAGACTTGTCTCGGCTTATATTTTCCCTTACATTGTGAAGATCAAGGGCATGAGGAACGGCGTTGAAGGGATAAGAATCATCCGCGGGAAGGAGATTTTTAAATACGAACCAAAAGCCACCAGGGATGCATGGGCCGCTGTCTATGTCCCCTCAACCGGAATTCTTGATCCCTATGAGCTCGTCACAGCGCTTGCAGAAAATGCCGAGGCCAACGGGGTCGAGATACACCTGAACAGTGAAGTTGTTGGCTTCATCAGGGAGGGGGACGAGGTTAAAGGCGTCGTTACGACAAAAGGAACCTTTCTCACGAGATACGTTGTCAACGCGGCCGGGGTTTATGCCGATGAGATAGCGGAGCTTGCAGGGGCGAGGGAGTACACGATACACCCGAGGAAGGGAGTCATCCTGCTCTTTGATAAGGCCCTCAGAGACTGGGTCAGGCACTGCGTTACCGAGCTCCGCTTCCCGGCTCCAAAACACAGCAAAGGAGGCGGGATAAACCCCTCCATCCACGGCAACATCCTCTGGGGTCCCACCGCCGTTGAGATTCCAGAAAAAGACGACACCTCGGTTCACAGGGAGGAAATCGATGAGATTATTGAGCGCTATAAAGACATCCTGCCCGGATTTCCGACGGGTAAGATCATACGCTACTTCGCAGGGGTGCGGGCTCCGACATTCACAGAGGACTTCATAATAAGGCCCGCCAGATGGGTCAGAAACTTCCTCCATGTTGCAGGCATTCAGTCGCCCGGTCTGGCATCGGCACCCGCCATCGCCGAATATGCCGTCGAACAGCTGGAGAAAATGGGCCTCCGGCTCGAACCCAATCCGGACTTCAACCCGAAGAGGGAGCCAATTCCTTCTGCAGCCGAAATGCCCCTTGAGGAGCTCGATGCAAAAATAAGAGAGGATCCGAGGTGGGGAAACATAGTATGCACGTGTGAAATGGTGTCAGAAATGGAGATAGTTGAGGCAATAAGAAGAGGTGCAAGAACCCTCGATGCCGTCAAGAGGAGAACGAGGGCCGGAATGGGCACATGTCAGGGGAGCTACTGCACACTTAAGATTGCTGAAATCCTTTCGAGAGAGCTCGGCATTCCCCTGAAGGAGGTTGTGAAGGAGAATGGAGGAAGGCTCTTTGACGGTGCTGTCAGGGGTGAGGAGCCTTGAAGGACGCCGTGGTTATAGGCGGAGGCCCGAGCGGTATGGCGGCTGCTGTGAGGCTCGCGGAGAAGGGCTATGATGTCGCGATAATTGAGAGAAAGGAGGAGCTCGGCGGAATCCTTGATCAGTGCATACATGACGGCTTTGGAACCAAGATTTTCGGCACTGCTCTGTCCGGCCCGGAATTTGCAGGGAGCTTCATGGAGAGGGTGGAAAAGCTCGGGATCAGCGTTCGTCTGAACGCATACGTTAAGTCCGTCGATGCCGGCGGGGGGATCAAGAAGATAACAACGGTGAGCCCGGAGGGTGTGGATGTAATAAAAACAAAGTCAATCATCTATGCCATAGGATGCAGGGAGAGGCACCAGTTCGAGATAAAGATGGGCGGAACAAGGCCCGCCGGGGTCTACACAGCCGGAATGGTTCAGAGGCTTGTGAACCTCTACGGAATTCTTCCGGGCAGAAACATCCTTATCGTCGGAGGCGGAGACGTGGGGATGATAGTTGCGAGGCATCTCCACCTTGAAGGCGCTGAGTCAATCATGGTGGTTTTTCCGGAGGAATTCTTTGCCGGCCTGCCGAGAAACGCCCAGCAGTGCATCCTCGACTTCGGAATACCCTACAGGCCGAGGACAATCGTCAAGGAAATCGTCGGCAGGGAGAGGGTCGAGGGGGCAGTTCTCGTCAGGGTTGATGAGAGGTGGAACCCCATCCCGGGCACAGAGGAGTTCTATCCCTGCGACACCGTCGTCCTCTCTGTAGGCCTTATCCCCTATGCGAAAAAGCTGGCAGACCTTGGAGCTGAGATCGACCCGAGGACGAGGGGGCCCGCGGTGAATGAGTTCTTTGAAACGACCGTCAGCGGGGTGTTTGCTGCAGGCAACCTCGTTCAGATTTTTGACTACGTAGATGATGCCGTCGAGAGCGCATACCTTGCCGCCGAAGGAGTTGAAAAGTTCCTCCGGGGAGATGCAAAGCTCGAAAAGCGGATCATTGTAAAGGCCGGGGAGAACGTCAGGAGCCTGACGCCCCACAGAATCGAGTGGGAGGATGAAAAGCCCGTGGTTGCATTCCTCAGGCCGGCGCTGGAAGGCAGGGCATGGATAACGGTCAGCGATGGTGATGGGCAGCTTCTGAAAAAGTTCTTCAGGCAGTATGTCAGGCCTTCGACGCTCGAAAGGGTTGAGATTCCGAGGGAAATCCTTCAGGATGCCGATGAGGTGGTCATAGATGTCAGAGGTCTATGAATTCCTCTGCATCCGCTGCCCCAAGGGGTGCAGGCTCAGGGTTGTGGTCGACGGAGATGATATAGCAGTTACAGGCTATGAGTGTCTGGAGGGTAAAAAATACGGAGAGGAGGAAGTCAGAAATCCAAAGCGTATGGTGACGAGCACCGTGAGGATTCTCGGGGCAAAATACCCCCGTCTGCCAGTTAGAACAGCAGAGCCTGTGCCCAAGGATAGGATTCTGGATGTCATTGCCGCCCTGAGAGGCGTTGTGGTCAGAGCCCCTGTGAGGAGGGGGCAGGTCATAGTGGAGAACGTCGCCGGAACGGGTGTGGATGTTATAGCTGAAAGGGATATGGAGGCCGTTGGATGAGCTACTACCTGATTCTTGATGTGGGAACAACCAACCTCAAGGCCTATGCATTCTCGGAAAGCGGGGAGAAGCTCAAAGTTCTCAGCAGGAGGACAAGCCCCGTCTATCCCCGCCACGGCTGGGCTGAGCTGGAGCCTCTGGAGCTGATTGAAGGAGTCAGAAAGCTGATTGATGACATGCTTTCGGAGCTTGGAAAGCCAGAAGGAGTGGGGATTACAAACCAGAGAAGCTCAACGGTTATCTGGGACAGGGAAGGAAACCCGCTCTACAGAATGATAACATGGCAGGACACGAGGACGGAGGAGCTTGTTGAAGAGCTGTCATCCAAGTTTATCGTGCGCTTTGGAAGGATTCTCGGAAAGACATTTCAGCTCGCCTCAAGGCTTATCCCAAAAATAGCCGAGACAAAGAGGGGAGCTTACATCATAAGCCTCGCCCATGTGGGCTTTGGGACATCCCACTCCTCCCTCCAGATAAAATGGCTGATTGATAACATTCCGGAGGTTAAAAAGGCTGTCGAGACGGGAGATGCATTCTTCGGCACCCTCGACACGTGGATTGTGTGGAACCTCACGAGGAGGCATGTTACCGACTACACGAACGCGAGCGCCACGGGGCTCTTTGATCCCTTCTACATGAAGTGGAGCGACAACATAGCCCACATCGTAGGCATTCCCCGAAAAATTCTGCCGGAGATTATAAGCAACGACACCCCTGCAGGCGAGCTGAAGAACTATGATGTGCCCCTCCTGACAGTTATAGCGGATCAGCAGGCCTCCCTCTATCGGGCCGGCGTCCGGGAGGGGAGCATGAAGATGACCCACGGAACAGGCACGTTTATTGATATAAATGTCGGAGAAAAGCCCAAACCTGCCGCTCCCGCTGTTTATCCGATGGTCGCACTAAAAACAAAGCGCAAAACCCTTTATCTCCTCGAGGGCATGATCAACGCCTCCGGCTCCGCGGTGGACTGGCTCATCAGCACCGGGCTTATGAAGGACTATTCAGAGCTCGGGAGGGCTTTTGAAAAGGAAAAAGGGAGCGATTTGATCTTCATCCCGACGTTTGCCGGTCTCTCAACCCCCTACAATCATCCTGAGTTTAAAGGAGCTCTCATGAACATAAGCCTCGGGGCAGGGAGGGAGGACATAATCAGGGCTCTTATAATGGGGCTTGCGATGAGGTGCAGCGAGGTCATCAGTGCCCTTGAAAATGCCTCAGGGCTGAGGGTGGAGAGCGTTATGGTAGACGGCGGGCTCTCGCAGAGCAATGAATTCCTGCAGATCATCGCAGACCTCTCTGGGAAGAGGATAATAAAGCCTGTGGAGATTAATGGCTCGGCCTGCGGAACGTTCATGCTCGCAAAGGCCGTGAATGAGAAGAAAGACCCGGTAGCGGCATGGAGAAAGCCCGAAATTGAAAGGGTCTTCGAGCCATTTGAAAACCACGAAATGTTCAAAAGGCGGTGGAGGGAAACCTTAAAAAAGCTGTTTTAAACCTTTCGGCAGAGCTTGTAAATCGCGGGATGGTTGATTGGGATCCTGCTGTGGGAGGATGGATAGAGCGGGGTTAGTCACTTCCCCGCTATCCTCACGTTCTCGAACTTCACGTGGGGTGTTATCATGGTTGTCATAAAGGGCATGACTGTCTGCTCCCTTGTGACTTCGCTTGCCTCCTTCAGAATGTCATAGATGTTGCCAGCAATCAGGAACACACTCGCACCCTTGACCTCACCATCTTCGATGAGGAAGGCAGGGTTTGCGGTAACCGCAAAGTTTCCGTTGTCGGGGTTGCTTGAGTGCGCCCCTTGGAAGCCGTCCACTAGGTAACCCCTCTTGATCTCGCCCACGACATCCTCAAGCGTCCGATTCCCCTTCTCGATGACCATGCTGTGAAATCCGATGTTCACCCCGCCGCTTCCCGTGTCGCGCTTCCCATTCCCGGTGCTTCCAGTGCCATGGATCCTGCCCCAGTAATTATCCCAGACAAAGCTCTTAAAGATGCCTTTTTCGATCAGGACGTTCTTCCTCGTCGGAACGCCCTCACCGTCGGCTATGATCGGCTCAATGGCCAGTGGATGGAACGGGTCATCATAGATCGTCAGGACTTCACTTGCTATTCTCTCACCAGTCCTGTCTGCCAATGGGGTCGTCCCCTTGATCAGTCTCTCCCCACTGAACGCAGGGAAAAGGGCGTAGCTCAGCAGGCCAGCAATCGCCCACGGACCAAGTATAACCGGCACCTCCTCGTTTCTGCTCTTTTCGACGTTGTAGGCCCATCTGACCTTCTGGACGGCCCTCTCGACAACACCTTCAACGTCCAAGTTGAGGTTCCTGCGAGCGTCGAAGTCGAAGATACCTGGGGTTACGATACCCTTCTTCCTACCGACGAATTCCAGAAAGAAGAAGGCCGCCCCACCCTCCTGAGAAATGTCTATCCCGTGGGAGTTCAGGATTCTGCTCTCCTCCCATCCAACACCGCCTTCGCCTCCAGCGACTATGAGATTCTCGTCCTTCTCGCGGGCGAGCTTTATGCCGCGGACGAGTTTCTCAACGAGGGCATCGGGTGAGACATCTTTGAGCTCGTAGTTCGGCTTTACTTTTCTCCTGTACTCCTCGGGCTCAGGAAGGGAAACCCAGTTCTCGTCCGGGCTGTTGAGCTTCGCCATCTTGGCCGCCTGCTCAATGGCCTCCCTGATCCTTTCCGGCTCGTCACTGTCAATTACAGCCAGGCCGAGACGCTTGTCCTTGATTCCCCGGATTACAGTTACCGCCCCGCTCCTTGATGAGGCCATTGAGATCTCGTTCAGCTCGACGCTCGCGCTGACATCCCTTGAACGGTAAACGGCTATCTCAAGCTCGTCAAAAAACTTCCCGCCAAATCTTATCAGGTTCTCCATCTTCACCACCTCACCCGATTAGTATTCCCCCTTCAAACTTCATGTGGGGTCCTCCAGAGCTGACGAAGGCGGTCTGTCCCTTGCCGCAGAAGCCGACCTCAAGGCCAAAGTCATTTCCAACGGCGCTTATCTTCTTCAGTGCCTCGATAGCAACGCCTGTTATTGACGTGTCCCTTATAGGCTCAGCTATCTCCCCGTTCCTGATGACATAGCCCTCTTGAACCCCGACTTGGAAGGCACTGTTGAGCTGGGCCTGGCCACCGCGGAAGTCAACCACGTAGTAGCCGAACTTGATGTCCTCTATCAGCTCCTCAAGGGAGTGATCACCGGGCTCGAAGACGGTGTTCCTCATCCTGATTATCGGCGGGTAGCGGTAGCTCTCAGCCCTTGCGTGGCCGTTCGGTTCCATGTTCCATCTGTGGGCGTATTCGCGGTTGAGCATAATCCCCTTAAGGACTCCATTCTCGATGATGCGTATGTCCCTCACCGGGACGCCCTCATCATCATAGCGGTCGTTTCCAAAGCCGCCTTCAACATGACGCTCGCTCATCGTGACGTACTCCGGGGCGATCCGCTTCCCGATCAGATCTTTGAAGGGGGAATTTATTGTTAAGTCGGCCTCTGCCAGATGTCCCAGCGCTTCGTGGGCTATGATTCCAACGACTATAGGACCGGCAACTATTGGGAACTCGCCGCGCCTTGGAGCGATTCCCTTAAGTTGGCTGTGCATCTTTCTCAATAAGCGCTCGGTGACCTTTTCGTTCGGTTCGTGGTCAGTCATCAGCTCCCAGCCGTAGTCAACCGCCCCTATGCTGTCCCTTGCCATCGCAAGCTTTCCATTGGCCTTTCCGGTGACATAGACCCCCTGATAGAGGTAGTTGTAATCCCACTCTATCCTCATGCCCTCGTTGGTGAGGAGGAGCTTCCTGCCGCCGCCGTCTTCGTACCTTACCTGCACGCTCTTTACGGCCTCGTCCTCCTTGAGAAGTCTCTCCAGCTCCCTGAGGTGGTTGACCTTCTCATCGATGTCCGTTTCCTCTGGCCTGACCTTCATCCTGCTCTTCACAAAGTCCTCGACCGGCTTCACCTCAGCCAGCTCTATTCTCTCCCTCTTCGTGGTCGCAGCCGCTTTGGCCAGCTTGTAGGCCTCTTCGATCTTCTTTTCTAGGTTGGCAAGGTCACTCGTTGAGGAGAAGCCCCATGCCCCATTTGCCAAGACCCTTATAGCTATCCCTCGGTTGAGTTTGCCGGTAAAGCTCGTGAAAACACCGTCCTTCAATCCAAGCGTCGTCTTTCTCAAGTCCTCATAGCGCAGTTCTATATAGTCCACCTTCAGGTTCTCCTCAGCCCACCGAAGGGCCCTCTCAAGTGCCTCCATGGTTACCACCGTTTACATCTGTCCATTGATGGATGGCCAGTTAAGTATAAAAGTCTTTTGAGTGCTTCGATGGGTGTCGAAAAGGAGAACCCCAAGTGTTACATACCTCCATAGTGAAGAGATTAAAACCGATCAATCCTCTGCGTCTTTCAAGCGAAAGTGTTATGTAGGATGAGGGAGAACGCCCAGTGTGGAACCCGTGGGGGATGCCGATGAAAGCGGAAGACAGAGCATCCTTTATTTTAACAGGCATCTTCATGGTTCTGCTCCTCTCGTTAGTCTGGACGGGCAATGAGCAGCACGAAACCAAGCTGAAGGTCTCTCTCGTGCTAATACTGCCCGTGCTGCTGGCAGTTGGCGTCATTCTTGTGGTTCAGAGGTGGAGGAGGAACACGCTATTGGCTTACACTTCGGGACTTTTGGTCTTTGCCGTGGGAAACCTGGCGTCGGGTTACATACTTCTTGGGGAAATAGACGTTTTGCCTGCTGTGGTTGGTATTGCCGTGGGGAGCGCTCTTCTCCTGCTCAAAAGATGGGAGGAAAAGGACGAAGGAGGGAACACCTTCCCCACTGACGTGTCTTGAGAGTCCGTGCCGGGGAAATCCAGGTGCTGGCAGAGTACATTCGGATTATAATGGAGGGCTACCAGAAAACCTCCTCTCCATCTTTATGCCCATTTCTCAGTAGATTAGCAGGATGCTATTTCCCGTACTTATAATTTACGTCTACTGAGGGTCTAAGATTACTTTGACCGCTCTCTGGACTCTCTTGCCATTGATGGTTGATAATTTGAGTGTTAAAAACCATTAATGACTGTTAAAGCTTTTATAACTATGGTCAAAGTTGGGGCAATTTTAAGATGTGTACGTTGTTAACCTTTGGTTTAGGTAATGTTTATATACTACAAACTATCATAATTTAAGTATAAAACCCGTTGGGGGGGGTCGATGAGGAGGCGTGCGTTACTGGCCATATTTGTAGCCCTGCTTGTGATTGGAGCGTACGGTGCCTACGTGGTCAGCTACCCCAAGTATCCGGAAGTCAAAGGCTGTGTAAACCCGTTTGCAGTTACAAAACCAGTGAGCAAGGTTCAAGAGAACTGGTCAAAAGCTCACGTGTTTTTCAAGCTGGTTACGACGAGAGACTTCTGGAAGCTGGCAAAACCCTGGGACGTTGA
>WAPO01000162.1 GCA_015520705.1 Thermococcus sp.
GCCTATATTATAAACTGCAGCGCTCGTCAAGAAATCTATATATTCATTTCCATCAGCATCCCAGACTCTGGAACCCTTAGCTTTCGCCACTGCTAATGGATAATATTTTAATCCAGAAGCTCTCGGGAGATAGGTTTCATCGAGCTCAGCAATCCGAAGACTTCTGTCAATTTTCTTGTGAGTATATTTTTTAATTTCTTTCCATTTCGTTATTAACACCTCCTAAGCGCTTAAGCTTAAGATCAAAACGTTCAAAATCCCGATTCAAGATACTGGTTGTATTGTTCGTTACTAAAATAGAATGCAGTGCAAAAAATGCAATATATCATGTTCGTGTTGATACTTCCTGTGGGATGTGTTATTCATTATGCTGGTTATCCTAATATCGTTCCCTCCGCAAGATTTTTACAATACTTATTTATTGATTTAGAATATATCAATTTTTTGCATGGAATTCTGCTTATTATTAGTATATTATCGCAAATTTAGAATTATTCCGTTAATTAATATATAAAAAAATTCAGATATCCACATAAATTTATATCCATTCATATTATCGTATCTTATCGCTATATTTATGTGATTCCAATAAAAACATTTTTAAATTAAATGCTCAATATTTTTAATATAGCCTGCCAATAGACATCCACCGGAGGGTACTTTATGAAGAATAAGGGAAAGATCGAGCTTGATGGGATTGATAGAGCAATATTGAGGCTCTTACAGGAAGACGGAAGGATGAGCTATTCGGAGATAAGCAGGAGAATAAAAATCCCAGAATCTACAGTTAGAGTGAGGGTCAACAAGCTTGTCAATGAAGGTGTTATCCGAAAGTTTGCAGCGTTGATCAATCCTTTTAAGGCCGGATACAACATTCTTGCTGTTATAGTAGTGGATGCTGAGCCCTCAAAGATTAGATATGTTATTGATGAACTTGCAAAGCTGCCTGAAGTGGACGTGCTGGGAATAGCAACTGGAGCGCATGATATATTTATGCAGATCACAGCAAGAAATCTACAGGAATTGGAAGCATTCATACTTGAGAAATTAAGCAAGATAGAGGGAATAAAGAGCACTGAAACATCAATATTAACTAGCGTTAAAAAATGGGGATATGCGAGAGTATTCTGAGCATATGGTCTTCATTTTCACTTACTTTTTCTTCTGAAAGCCTCATGGCAGCAGCTACCATTGCTAGCCACCTTTAAAAGACAAAAATCAAAGCTTAATAAGTTCCTCCGTGGCTGAGGATCCTAGGAGGGCTTTTAGGTTCTCTCCCCTTGGGATCCAAAGACCCCTTGGAACCTCGTAAGGGAAGTAAAGGTGATTGCAATGAGGCAATTGAATATGAAGCAGTAGTTGATAGGCTTGTTTTTGCATTAAGAGAGAAAGTGGACGAAGCTGTGGTTAATGGAGTTGTTGTTAGTGTTAGTGGTGGTGTTGATAGTACCATAACTGCTTTTTTGGCTGTAAAAGCCCTGGAGAAGAGAAGGTTCTTGATTCAGTAATGCCTACTATGAAAACCAAGATGCTGAGGATGCAAAATTAGTCTGCAAAACCTTGGCATTGAATATAAATTCATCCCAGTAAAACCAATTGTTGAAGCTTTTGAAAAAGTTTGGATTTAAAGCTGACAAAATCACAAAAGGCAGCATAATGGTTAGAACGAGAATGATTTTGCTTTACGCTTCATGCCAATGCCAAAAATCTGCTTGTTCTGGAAACAAGCAACAAAAGTGAACTTTTGATTGGATATTATACAAAATGAGGGATGGAGCAAGTGATTATGCCTCAAAAAGTTCAAGCTCTCATGCCCTGTAAACTTTAGCGTTTGCAACCTCCTTCAAAACTGGAAGATAGGAAATTCCCGGATTTATTCCCCTGCCGTTTGTATCGTAAATGTTAAGCTCAATGCCCCTCTTTCTCAACGCCTTTGCAAGCTCAGTGATTTCCTCCTTAATCCTCTTGCCAGAGAGGGGAACGTTTGCCTTTCCGTCGGTTATTAGAAATGCCCTAACTTTAACCGACCTGTCCTTCATCCGCTCCCTCTTCGCCAAAAGCAAAAGGTTGTAGAGGGCGGAGCTGAGAGGGGTCCTCCCCCCCGTTGGAACGCTCTCTATTTTCTCAAGCACTTCCCAGTAGTTCTTCGTAGGTGGAACGAATATCTCCGCCTGGTTGCCTTTCGCAACGATCAGAGCCATCTTTGACTTCTTGATGTAGCCGTTCTCAACCAATTTCTCCGCTATCCCTTTCGCGATGCTTATCCTCTTCTGCACGGCCATGCTTCCGCTTGAATCCAAGAGCAAAACCCAGAGCGTTGGTGCCTTTGCTTTCCTGACTCTAACGCGCACATCGTTTAAATCAAGCTTTATTGGTGGTTTCTTGCCATTTAACACTGCCCAGATAGTCGAGTTGTAAAAATCAACATCCCTTATTTCATCTTTTGGAGGTAGATAGGAGACGGGAATCCCCTTTGGAAAGTTTACCACAGTAATGCTAACGTCCCTTGAGGAGCGGTATCCTGTGAATTCGCTTCCATCAAAGTTTCTACTCTCTATCCTTGGGATTTTAGCTTCGCTTGAGCGAAAATTTTGCTCCAAATTTCCAATCCCCTGACTTCGGGCGCTTCCGCTTCTTTCTTCCTTCTCGTGCTCATGCTTATGGTCGTGTTTGTGGTCGTGATTGTGTTCCTTATCGTCCTTAGGCTTTGGCGGCCTCATCTGGGGTGGCTTTTGGAAGGGCCTGTCCCTCAGGCGGTGCGGTAGAGCTAATTCCATAGCTTTTTCCAGATCCTCAAGGGAAACCCTTCTCCTTCCGTTTAAAGCGGCTATTGCCTTGGCGGTTTTTATTGTAGTAATTTCAGCCCTGTTAGTCTTTATGCCTAAATTAATCACGGTCTCGGCTAAAAGCTTCAGCAAATCGTCGCTTATTTCAACTTTGGACAAGATCTCCTTCGCTTTAACAATCCTCTCCATAAGCTTTTTCTCTTCGCTCTCAAACTTCTTGTAGAAGCTTATCGGATCTTCATGGAATTCTTCAACTCTTTTAACTATCTCTATCCTATCCTCTGGGTTCATTGGGGCACTTACCTCGACGCATAGACCAAATCTATCGAGAATTTGAGGCCTGAGCTCGCCTTCCTCGGGGTTCATGCTCCCAACTAAGATGAAGCGGGCTGGATGTCTGAATGAGATTCCTTCCCTCTCTATCGTGTTCCATCCCATTGCCGCTGCATCTAAGAGCGAATCGGCTATGTAGTCATCTAAGAGGTTGACCTCATCGATGTAGAGTACTCCCCTATTAGCTTCCGCTAGTATACCCGGCTGCAAAGCTTTTTTGCCTTCCTTTAAAAAGCGCTCCACATCAATTGTCCCGACTAATCTATCTATGGTAACACTCAAAGGCAAATCAACAACTCTCATTCTTCTTTTGGTAACTAGTAAGCTCTCACCTCTCTCATATCTCTCATAGCAGCTGTCGCACATCTCTAAGGGGTTCACCGGATTGCAGTTGAACGAACAATCTGCCACAACTTCAATTTCAGGCAAAACGTTAGCCAGAGCCCTGACCAAGGTTGATTTCCCTGTCCCCTTATCTCCTTTCAATAAAACTCCACCTATCAGTGGATTAACGGCTACAGCCAGTAATGCCAGCTTAGCCTTTTCCTGCCCGACTATTGCAGAGAATGGAAAGACTAAGCGTTTTTCACGAGGCTCCATATTTTATCCACCTCCTCAATTTTTTCACTCCAGTGTTCATCATCCTCAGTCGTGTAGATTTCAATCGTTCCCCCTTGAACTTCTCCTTCTCCAAGGTGCTCTTCCAAAATTCCCTCAATCTCGGAATAGACCTCCATGAGCTTCTCGATAAGCTCTTCACTTGTCTTCCATAAGCCGCGCTCATAAGCCTCAATCAAGCGCCTTGCAATTTCCTCGATAGCGTAGGGATTGTGCTCCTCGAACCATCTCCTCATTTCTTCATCGAGAACGTACTTTTGAGCTATCTCATTAAAGACCCAGTCTTCAACAAGCTTTGTTGTAGCTTCCCAGCCGTACAAGTGAAGAATCTTCTTGGAGAACTCTGAGGCACCGCGGTAGCCATGCTTCTTCATTTCCTCAATCCACCTGTCATTGAGGAGCTTTGCCCTGACGACCCTTTCAAGCTCAACTTTCATGTCAACTATTTTGGTATCGCTTATGTCCCTTGTGTCTGTCTGAACCACTTCAACGTTCTTGCCTGTTAAGGCATCAACAGCTGTCTTAAAGCCCCCATGATAAGCGAAGTAACAGCAACAGTTAGTCGGGTCGTGCTCGTCGCTTATGTGATTTCTATTGATTACGTCAACGTTTCTGAGGTTCAAAACAAATGATTCATGAGCCTCAACTCCAAAGGTATCTTTTCCATAAGCATAGCCGCTCCACTGAACCCAAACCTTTGCCAAATCTTCATCCTTCTGCCAGCCCGATGACTCAACAGCCAAGTTTACACCAGCTCCATAAGCTCCCGATGGGGCTGAAAAGACTCTAAAGCGGGCAAATCTTTGGGCTTCTTCAAAACTTTTGCCCAGTTCAATGAGCTTTTTGATGTGCTCAATGTAGTGCTTTTTGATGTGGTTCATTTCTAACGGCTCATCCAGGGTAACAGCCTTTTCTATAGCTTCATCAATTAGGTAGATGTAGTTCGGCAGTGTATCTCTCACGATTCCGCTTATCCTCACTAGGACGTCAATCCTCGGTCTTCCGAGCTCTTCTAAGGGAATTACCTCAAGCCCAGCAACCACATCTCCCTTCCAAACTGGCCTAACTCCAATCAAATAGAGGATTTGAGCTATCTGCTCCCCATCAGCCTTATAACCATCTATGCTCCAGAGAACCTGTCCGACGCTTTCAGGGTATTTTCTGTGCTTTTTCATGTATTCCTCAAGGAGCTTCTCTGCGGTTTCGACTCCAATCTCCCATGCCGCCCTGGTCGGCAGGGTTCTCGGGTCGACTGCATAGAAGTTCCTTCCTGTTGGCAGAATCTCAAACTTCCCCCTCGTTATCGCTCCCGATGGGCCGGGCTCGATGTATTTTCCACTCAACCCTTTCAAGAAGCCTTCATTCTCTCTTTCGCACTCGACAACTTTTTGAGCAACTTCAAGAGCTTTTCTAAACGTTTCTTCGAGCTTTTCCTTCTCCTTAATCTTGAATCCAAACCTTTCAATCTCTTCCTCAATCACTTCAAAGCCTTCACCCCTAAGCAGACGCTCCAGACTTTTAACCGCTATTCTGTGGAAAATCTCCAGCAGTTCTCTGTTCGTAAATCCATTTGTGGTCTCTAAGGGGTTCTTTCTTATCCCATCATAGTCCAAGCCAATTGCCTCAGCTATCGCCCTTCTAATCGAAGGGGAAGCGTGGGAATCGTAGGCCATTGCCGTGGCAATGTATTCCGCCAATCTTTCGGGTTCTTTTGGTGGATGTCCAAAGACATGAAGACCGAGATTAATTTGAGAGCCTCTCATCAGCTCAGCGTAGCGGTGGATTTCTTCTATCGTCTGCTCTTCATTTTCAGGGTTCGCTATTCTTATCTTGTTCTCCTCAGCTTTCTCCAGGATCTGTTCATAAATCTTCTTCCTCCTTGCATCATCTCCCAGGCTTTTCGCCTTTGCATATTGATTGAGGAGCGAATCCAGCTCATCCAGAACTTCAGCCATCCCCATTGGTGGATAAATGTGGTCTATTAGCGTCGCGTAACCTCTCCTCTTAGCAATAACGCCCTCCATTGGATTTGAGACGACGTAAACGTATAAGTGAGGAACATCATCCAAGCTTGCCTCGGGAACGCATGAAGGAGAAAGCCCAACGCTTTTCCCAGGTCTGAATTCTAAATAACCGTGAGTTCCAAAGTGAATCATGACATCAGCATTAAACTTCCTCGTTATCCACCTATAGACGGCCCACCACTGGTGGGGAGGGGTTATAGTCGGATCATGCAATACTCTACAAACTTTCCCATCACACCTTGCCCCAGCACAGCCGAACTTTGGCTGAGGGGTTATGAAAACGTTTCCAAACCTTATTCCCGGAACGACAAACTTCCCGTCATATACCATTCCAACTAATGCTTTGTCCACTTTCCTGGCTAAGACATCCTCTGGCTTTCCCCAGTCCTTGATGATTCTCTCCCTCAAATCCTCCGGAAGATCATTGAACCACTCCAGATACTCTTCCAGGCTTACGAAGTCAATTGCTCCGCCGCTTTTGACTATCTCCTTAACGCTTGTCCATCTGAACTCGCTTATCGCTTTTTTCTCCAAAATTAGTTTTATCAGCTCTTCCCCATTCTTCGGCAAATCTTCGCCAACGTAGTAGCCTTCTTCTTTTAGTCTGTGGAGGAGTTTAACTATGCTCTCCGGAACGTCTAATCCCATTCCTACTGCAATGCTGGCTTCAAGTCCCTTACAGGGTGGATTTATCAGAACTATAGCGATTTTAACATCTTTCTTTGGCTTTTTCTTTAGCTCAATCCACTTCTTTACTCTTTTGGCTAAATATTTCATGTGCTCTTTGTATGGCTCGCCCTTTTTGTAGCCTTCAATGTTTCTGGTCCCAGCTATGAAAATTGGCTCAATTGCTCCCGCAACTTCTGGGATTATCACTCCATAAACCTGAGTCATATAGTCAACGCCCTGTTCACTCTTCTCCCACTCTTCAAGGGACCGGTAGTAAGACCTTATCGGAGCAAAAACTGGAACGTTGAGCTTTT
The DNA here is from genome assembly GCA_015520705.1 of Thermococcus sp. Taxonomy (GTDB): domain Archaea; phylum Methanobacteriota_B; class Thermococci; order Thermococcales; family Thermococcaceae; genus Thermococcus. The sequence goes on from WAPO01000162.1 coordinate 6,745, forward strand.
GCAGATTCTTTAAATCAACCGTGCCGAAGGAAATTAAGCTCACCAAAGCTTCCACAATCGGCTTTCCATCTTTTATGAAGAACTCTTCAAGGGCCTCACTCTTCTCCCTTCCGAGCCCGGTTGTTGAGTCTTTTCCATAGGTAAAGACCGGAATGACTCCTAGCTCTTCACTTTCAAACGCCTTGATGAGCTCCTCAATCGGGCTGAATTCTCTGTAAAGCCAGGCACTCCTCCAGAAAAGAACTCCAACAAGCAGGCGCCTGTCATAAACCTCCAAGTACTCATCCAAGCTCTCAAAAACTCCAAAATCCGGGTGATAGATACCGTGCATGGGAACTTCTTTTGGTTCTTCATAAGCGATTTTCTTCCCAGTTAAGCTTGCTAAAAATCTGACCAAATTTCTGAGATTCTTCTCGCCTCCAAGGACATAATATGTCTTCGCTTTGATTAGGATTTCTTCTGGAACGTTGGTCAGGCTTTCAAGCCCAGCACATGCGATGACTTTAGCTTCGCTCTCTCTAATTTTCTCTCCCACTATTTCAGGAAACTCGTGGGCATAAATGAAGATTATCTTGGCGTTTTCAACTTTTTCAAGCTCTTTCTCACAGTTCTGTTCTGTTAAAACAATTCCTTCGATTTTTTCTTCTTTCAGTATTTTTTCAAGCAGAGGTAAGGGTCTTGCACCGTAACCCAATATGAAGCAGATCATAAAACCACCCCCATAACGGCGATAATGCACACGATAATCACGCTCCTCGTTGTCATTGAGATGAGCATAATCTTCGTTCCATCTTTAGCTCCGTACAGACCAACATAATAGGGAATCAGCACCCTTAGGAAAGTTATATTTGCAAGAACTGATCCAAGAAGGAGAGACCTTATCAGAGCTTTTTCACTTATTAATCCAGCTTTTAAGAGGTTTGCACCGAGGGTATAAGCCGCTATACTGCTTGCCATTGCACTTAATGCCACACTTATTTCTTCCGGTGAAAGGGGAAGGAAAGCTGCAAAATCTTTTACGAGAGAGGTTAAATACTCAAAAAACCCTGCTGCTATGAGGAGTGCAGTTACATAGGTTGCCAGAATCATAGTCTTTAAAATTGGTATTGAGTTCTTCTTGGTTTTTGCCAGAGCCTTTCTTAAAACCTTTTTAAATGGCTTCTGGGCATTTTTGGCCTGAGCCTGGGCATTTTTTATTTGTTTTGGACTCTTAATTAAGAGCTTCCCTGCAAATGCAAAAACCATTGTTTGAATAAATCCAATAAGAAGCAAGATCCCAAAATAAAGTAAGCCAAACGCTCCAAGCGTTGCCAGAAGAACCGGGATCAAAGAGTTCCAGTGTCTGACCATTGCGGGAAATGCGTTCATAAGAGAGGCAATGTAGAGTTCTTTCCTGTCTATTTTTCCTTCTTTGTAAAAATCCACAAGCATGGCGTTTCCTGCCCTCGTGTTCAAAAAAGCCGTTGCAAAGGCTAAAGCACATTCCTCTGGGAGATTTGAGAGTTTAACAAAAGGTTTCCCTACTGGAGAAAACTTGTTGATAATTCCTTCCTCAATTAAAAGCTCAGCTACGAATATTCCGACCAATAACCCGGGAACAGAGCGTTTTAAAAAGCTGAATGCTATTTCAGTTGAAGTTATTATCAAGCTCAGCATTAAACTACCTCCGTTTTTGGTATGATAACTCTGAATCCATTGAACTCCAAGATGTGAATTGGGACACCGTAAACCTCTTCAAGTATTTCCTCCCTCAAAATCTCGCTTGACTCTCCAACAACTCTGATTTTTCCTTCCTTAACCAGAGCTATCCTATCCGAGTAAATTGAAGCCAAATTTGGATCATGGAGTGTCAGAATTGCCGTAATTTTCTCTTCCCTCGCGAGTTTTTTAATAATCCCAAGGATTTTTACCTGATTTTTGAAATCTAAATGGGAGGTGGGCTCGTCAAGAAGGAGGACTTTGGGCTCCTGTACAAGTGCCCTCGCTATTAAAACCAGCTGTAATTGACCTCCGCTCAGCTGAGTGTATGGTTTATCCTTAAAATGATCCATTCCCAAAAGCCTGAGCTTTTCGAGAGCTTTTTCATAATGCTCATCTTTTGGACTTTCAAAAACGCTGAGCTGAGATGCCAAGCCCATAACGACGACGTCTAAAACTGTATATGGGAAAGGAGGATAATGGGACTGAGGAACGTAACCGGCCAACTTAGCCCTCTCCTTTAATGACAGAGAGTGAAAATCTCTGCCATCTATGAAGACACATCTTTTCTTTGGCTTTAACAACCCATAGACATTCTTCAAAATCGTGGTTTTTCCACTGCCGTTTGGACCCAGTAAAGTTAAAATCTCTCCTTCTTTAACCTCAAAGCCCACATCTTCAACGCTGAAATCACCATAACTGAATGATAATCCTTTAACTTTAAGCATGCCAACCACCACCTGTCTTTCTCAATAGGTAAGCAAAGAAGGGTATTCCAAGTAACGTAGTTAATATCCCGATCGGAATCTCATAGGTGGCTATTGATCTTGCCAGGGTGTCTGCTAAAACCATAAAAGAAGCTCCGAGGGTTATTGAGAGAGGGATTAACTTCTTATGATCGGGTCCAAAGGCCATTCTAACCATGTGGGGAATCATCAAGCCAACCCATCCAATTATCCCGCAAAAAGCAACGGAAGCAGCTGTCATAAGTGAAACGATTAAGATAAAGGCAAACTTCAACTTTTCAGTTTCAACTCCAACGAGCTTGGCCTCTTCTCCGAAAGATAAAACATTCAACTGCCAGCGCATTAGAGATATCATAACACATCCAACGAAAATAAGTGGAAAGGTCACTTTAAGGGAGTTCCAATCGGCATTGGCAAAGCTCCCCATAAGCCAGTAAACCACACTCGCCAGTTTTTCGTGCTCCATTAGAAACTTCAACAGCGAAGTTAATGCGGAAAAGAATGCGTTAACTATAACACCGGCCAAAATCAGTGATACGGGTGTTATTCTCCCACCTATCCTAGCGAGGGAGGTTGTCAAAAACACTGCAAGCAGAGCAAAAGCAAATGCTAAGGGAGTAACGCCCAAATTTAACGAGAGCCCTATGGCTAATGCCGCTCCAAAAGCCGCCCCTGAGGAAATCCCCAAAATATAGCTGTTAACGAGGGGATTTCTAAAGATTGCCTGCAGAACCGCTCCGGAGACCGCTAAAGCTGAGCCAACAATCATGGCTAGAAGAACCCTGGGGAGTCTTATTTTAAAGAGAATAACCTGATAAACGTCAGGATATGGTATATGGACTGTAAAATAAAGCTTTCCAAAGGTTATTTTAGCTAAAATACCTGAAATAATCTGGAGAGATTTTAGGAGCACCATATTTATTATGTCAACCATGGGCATGTGATACGCCCCGATAAACAGGCTTATGAAGAACGCAAAGATTGGAGAGACTAAAAGAAAAAGAAAGAGAAATCTTCTCATCATTTCACCCCTCTATCTTGTAGAACTTCTGGAGCAGTTCATTGTATATCGGCTTCCAGTCTGGGTAATATTCTGGATAAATTGCATGGCCAAAGGCATAAATTCCAGTTATGAACCTTGGTCCATAAAGGGCAACTGCATCTTTTTTATATGAGCTAACTAGTATTCCAACGACGTTCCCTTCTTTAACAGCTTTAATCTCTTGCCACCTTGCATCATTCTTTATCTTCTCAACTGCTTCGTTGAGCCTTTTTGAATCCCAGTCAACAACAATTAGAATGTCGGTTCTGTTTCCAAAGTATGTTATAAGCTTTTCCAGATCGAGTTTTGGATACTGGGTTGAGAAGTTGTAGTCAAATGCAACATTGTGGGCGCCGATGAGTTCAACAGTCTGGGCATATGCTGATCCTTTATAAGATATGCTTATAGCGCCTGTAGCGTATTTTCCGACAACTGAAGAGCCATAGACCACAAGCACATTTTTCTTCTTGTCTTTGGGTATTTTGCTTGCTATTTCAAGGGCCTGATTATAATAGTGCTCCAGGAAGCTGGCAAGTTCTTCGGCTTTCCTCTCCCTGCCGAAAACCTTTCCGAGGATTCTTATTATCCTGATGTTTTCGTATGGCATTTCTGTCCCGGTCTTGCTTGAATCGGGGATTCCAAAAGCCAGGACCGGAATGCCGAGCTCCTCTGCTCTCTCAAATACTTCCTTTTCCTTTGGCTCAAATGAGCCCCACCACAGACCCATTACGATCAAATCTGGCTTTAAGCTTGCAACGGTTTCCCAGTTAATCCCTCCATAAACAGAGCCAATCTGCGGCTTCTGCTTGACACTTTCCGGTAAGAACTGGTCGTTCGGCGTGTACTTGTCAATTCCCACGATTTTGTCATCCAACCCCAGGCAATGCAAAACTTCAGCCCAGTAGCTACTCGTTACGATGACCCGTTCGGGGACTTTCCTGAAGACCACTTTCCTCCCGGCGGAATCCATTACAGCTACATTTGGCTCCGTTCCATAGAACTTCTCAAGTAGCTCTTCTGCAACAGGCTTCCACTGTGGATAATACTCCGGATAAATCAGTCCACCCATCTGGTAGAGACCAACTATTATTCTCGGCCCCCAGTCAAGGAATCCCTTGGAGCCTGCCAGAATGCCATAAACATGCCCTTCTCTAACGGCTTTGATTTCCCTCCATCTCGGGTCGTTTTTGATTTCATTAACGGTTTTTTCAAGCTTTTCCTGGCTGAAGGAGGTTACGATTATAACATCAGCTTTGTTCCCCCAGTAAGCTATTATCTTCTCCAGGTCAAGCTTTGGCCATTGTGTGCTGAAATTTTTATCATACGCTAGATTGTGGGCGCCGACGAGATCCACCATGCTTGCCCAGGCACTTCCTTTGGCATAGAGCAAAATTGGACCACCGATATCCTCCGGAGCGTTTATTAGGATAACGTTCTTCCTTTTGTCCGTGGGTATCTGGCTTGCAATCTTTTTAACATCGTTTAATTTTTTCTGCATCCATCCTGCCAGCTCTCTGGCTTTTTCTTCCTTATCAAAGACCTTTCCAAGGAGCTCAACGACTTTGATGTTGTCCTCAACGGTTTTTGCCTGCAGGGCTATAACTGGAATCCCCAGCTCCTGAGCTTTCTTGATGATCTCACCGTCTTCATATTTGCCTCCGTACCAGTCTGTAATTATCAAATCAGGCTTTAAACCTGCTACTGTTTCCCAGTTAAGGCCGTGAAAAACGCTCCCCACGACGGTTTTGTTTCTAATTGACTTGAGGTAGGGATCGTAGGGAATATATTTCCCAATGCCAACTATTCTGCTATCAACCCCAAGGATGCGGAGAATTTCAGCCCAGTAAGTTGTCAGGACGATAACCCTCTCTGGTGGCTTTTTTAGTGTTACCGTCCTCCCTGCAGAATCCGTAACCGTTACTGGGTACTTCCCTTCCGATACTGAAGAACTTGATGCAGAGATTTCGTTTGGGGAAGGACTTAAAGTGGAAGTTTTGCCCGTGGAGGAACTCATGCCTATGCAGCCAGCGCTAAACACGCTGAAAGCTAAAACCAATATTAGGAACAGAGCTAGCGGTATCTTGCTACCCTTCATGGATTTCACCACCAAATCGTGTTACTGATATCGATTTTGGTATCATCAAAGAAAGCTTATAATGGTTTTCAGAACATTAAGTTCTCAACTTATGGTTTAAGAAAAGAGGCGGAATAGGTGGTGTTAACGTAAACCTCAACGCCCAGCTCTCCCAGTCTCCTCTCCAGTTCTTCCACTTCTTTTTCACTAGGCCAGCAGTGTTCTGAGCACCAGGATTCGTCTCTCGGATCTGTCAGGGGTTTCCCCACGAGTGGGTTAAGAACGACGTAGAAGCTAGTGTTGAGACTTCTCAGCCCTTCTTCAATCCAAGGCCACTGATTGAAACCTCTTGGAACAGGTATTCTGAGCTCAAGCGGGATCCCATAATCCGAAATGATTTCAAGGCCCTTCAAGAAAAATCTCCAGAGCTTCATGGAAACATTTTCTGGGAGGCCATAATTTTCTGGGAGGCCATAGAGCACAGTAGGGGGAGCTTTCAGGTCAGTAGCCGCATGATCAATAAGTCCTTCTGCAATGAGTTTCTCTAGAGGTTCAATAAGGGTGAAATTTGAGTTTAAACTTACAGGGATGTCAAGAGCTTTGACCTCTGCAAACAGTGCGCCGAGCTCTCTCCACTGCATCAGGGGCTCACCTCCAGTGACGTGGAGGTAGTCAATCAGGAAGGCGGTAGCTTCAAGCTCCTCAAGCAGGGCATTTCTGTCGAGGGGGAAGCATTCAAGCCCCTCAGCTATGCGCCAGTTGTGGCAGAAGGGACACCTAAGGTTGCACCCGCAGAGCCAGAGGGTGAAGGTGACCTTTCCATGGACATCGATCATGCTAACTGCCTTCCAGCCACTCGTGAGCATTGGATCACCCCGAAAAGGGAAATCAGGAGGAGTAGTGCATCCTCGTCCAGAACTCCTTCTTCCTGAAGGGGTTCCAGTTTTTGAGCGGGCGGTAGTATCCTATGATCCTGCTCCACACCTCCACGTTCTCGCTCCTGCAGCGCGGGCAGTGGGTGTGTAATCCTGTCGTCGAATAGCCGCAGGCATTGCAGACTGTCACAGCTGGTGTATAGCTCCAGTAAACGAGTTCGGTTCTCATGAGTCTCCGTGTGAGTTTGGCCAAAGCCTCTGGATCAGGCTCTTCACCAAGGAAAATGTGCATCATTACACCGCCTGTAAAGCTTTTCTGAACTTTTTCTTCAATTTTTATCCTGTCAGCCAGCTCTATAGAACCATAATAAGGGGCAATGCTGGTTGAGTAAATCGGATTCTCCGGGTCGCTGAGGTATTCTCCCAGCTCCGGAAATTCTTCGATGTCTTTGATGGCGAGCTTCGCAGCTGCACTTTCACCAGGTACTTCTTCAACATTCCACGGTGTTCCCCTTTCTCTCATCCATTCACGGGCTTTGGCAGTTGCAAACTCGACCATCTTCTTCATGAGCTCAGCAGCTCTCATCCAATCTTTTCTCGTGCCATCCTCCCACAGGCGAGGCTCATTAAGATAGATACCTGCAGCCTCTGGAAGACCAAGGATTCCAATGGTATTGAAGTGAGTTGAGGGGAACTCTTCGAGATAAGTATGAATCATGCTGTACATGTGCGTGTAATTTGCTAGAAGCTTGACGTAACGCTCGCGGAACCAGTTTGTTGTTTCTCTAACTGTCTCAAGAACTCCCGCATATTCCTCCCAAAAGCTGTCATCATCACCTTTAGCTTTAAGGGCTATCCTCGGAAGGTTGACTGTGGTTACATTAACAGATCCAGTAATATCTGGCATAGCCCAGAGGCCGCCAAAACGTTGCCTTTCAAATTCTCTAATCCACGTATCTTCAGTAGCATCGGTATTAAATTCTAAAACATTTGATAGTTCATTTTTATCAATGGCAATGCGACAGCACATTGCAAAGCTTGCATCAGGGTCAATGACATTTGTGTTAAGCCAGTAGAAACTACCTCTTTTTGCGGCAGTTGTGAAGACTGCTTCGAAAATCTCAGGATCGTTCCATATCATATCTGCCGTTACCATTAATGTTGGAATCGGGAACGTGAAGGGTTGTCCTATTGCATCCCCCTCTCTCAGAACTTCAGTTAATGCTATAAAAAATTCTTTTGCCTCTTTCTCATAATCCCCCAGCATCCCCACCTTTTTACCTGCATAGATTGCATAATCTCCCTCAAGCATCTTTTTTGGAGCATCGAGGGTTACGGTGAAGTTGGTGAAGGGTGTTTGTAGTCCTATCCTGGTTGGATAATTGAGATTGTATATAAGGCGCTGCAGATTCTGCCGAATTTTCCTTCTATCAAGACCATCCTCCCTTATGAAAGGCCCGGCATACCACTCGACCGAGCTTAAGGCTTGGGCTCCCGAGAAGTAGTGCTGCATGGTTATAAGATAGTTTGCTATGTGGTCAACATAGGTATCAAAATGCCTTGCTGGCTTTGAGATTATGGTCGGTGTCTTCAGGCCCCTCTCAAAGAGTCTCACAGTGCTGTGTCCTGTGCAGTAGGGAATATAGAGACTGTATGGGAGCTTGTGAATGTATATATCTCCTGAAAAGTGCCCTCTTCTTCCTCCCTTTGGGATAAGTGATAAAGTTTCTTTCATGGCTTCCTCCATCACATAGGCGAAGAAACCTGTTGGCCCCGGGTAGCGGTTCGCGTTTTCGAGAACATCTAAACTCCCCCACTTTGCATATTCCTGCAGTATGTCACTCTTTGCTGTCTCCACGTTTATCACCTGGATAAATTATCCAATAATGGAACGAACATCACCCATATAATCCTTTGTATGGAGAGACTGGTCAGATTATCAACACCATACCGGATAGTATTGCCTCCTGACAATTTGGATAAAATATCCACTGTAAAAAAGACAAAAGAATAATATGTGAAATTATTCCTGAGTTTTACGTAGCGGATTTTGTTGATGAAAACTCAAAAAATTTGCTGATATTTTGTCACTTTGTTATATACTTTAAAACCATATCTTTTTAACCCGTCCGGTGAACCTGAGCCAGGTGGTGGAAATGAGCGATGTGTGGGAGAATGCCCTAACAAAAAAGGACTGCAGGAAGCTCCTTGAGCTTTTTGATGATTACATCGAGTCAATCGAGGACGAGGAAACCCTCAGGAAGGAGCTTGAGAGGCTGAAGGATGTGGCTGTGGAGTGCGATGAGCCCTATGATCTGGCTCATGAGATTGCCCATGTCTATGCCCATTTAGAGGATATTGACGCAGGGCTTGATACCTACAGACGCATCGCGGAGCTGAGGAAGGATAATCCTGAGGAATACGCCACTGCCCTCTACTATCTGGCGGATGCATACGAGCACTTTGGAATGCCTGAAAAGGCCATCGAAACCTATGAGAGGCTCCTTGAGCACGAGGAGAATGTTCTGAAGAACGAGAGGGAGATAGCCCTTACGCTGGCCAATCTGGCTGTAAATTACGACGATCTCGGCGAGACCGAGAAGGCGATAGAGCTGATGGAGCGCGCGAGGGAGATATTTGGAAAGCTCGGCGATGAGAAGAACCTCCTCATAAGCCTCCTTGATCTGGCGCACTTTCACTATGAGCTCGGGGATTACGATGCGGCGGAGGGGCTGATAGGAGAGGTTCTGAGGGCTCCGAGGGAGGATGAGATAGAGGTCAACGCCCGGCTTGTTGAGGCGGAGCTCTGGGCTGGCAGGGAAGAATACGGGAAGGCTTTCAGGGCGATTCGCGATGCCCTTCTGAAGGCCGTTGAGATGGGTGATGAGATGCTCGGACTGGTCTTTGATACTCTAATTGACTTCATCGAGGGGCTCTTTGATGAAGGCTCATATGATGCTGTGGCCAGGAATATGGAAAGCTTTGCAGAGCTCTTCGAAGACGAC
>WAPO01000163.1 GCA_015520705.1 Thermococcus sp.
CTTTAATGCCCTGCCGGCTTCCCTTTCCAGAGAGGTTGAGGAAAAGCTCGCCGAGGAAATCCCTGTTTTCACGAATGCCCGTTCCCACCGTTATGATGACGACATCCCAATCCTCGTTCCGGAGGTTAATCCGGAGCACTTAAAGCTGGTTGATGTGCAAAGGGAGAAAAGAAAATGGGAGGGTTTTATAGTAACCAACCCCAACTGCTCGACGGCAATTTTAGCGGTTTCCCTAGCCCCTCTCAGGAAATTTGGGATAAAAAATGTCACCGTTGCTACAATGCAGGCCATAAGCGGCGCTGGATTTAGAGGATTGAATGCCTTTTCAATTCACGACAACATCATACCTTTCATAAACGGTGAGGAGTGGAAGATAGAAAACGAAAGCAGGAAAATCTTCGGAAAGATAGAAGGAGGCGCCATAACCCCTGCAGGGTTCGGAGTTGCGGCAATAGCAACGAGAGTTCCGGTCATTCACGGGCACACAGAGGCTGTCTTTGTGGAACTTGAAGATGCACACGTTGATGAGGTGAGGAAAGCCTTCGAGTCTTTCGATCCTCTGAAAAAGTACCGGCTTCCCTCTCATGCAAAGCCCGTTAGATACATTGAGATTCCCCAGCCGAGACTTCACAGAAATCTCGGCAACGGCATGACGGTCACTGTTGGGAGGCTCGGTGCAATAAAGACGGGAGTTAAATATGTCGCTCTCGGTCACAACCTCATCAGAGGAGCCGCAGGGGGTTCCATCCTCAACGCTGAGCTTGCATACAGTCTGGGTCTTATAGGCTAAGAGTCTGTGAGGCTCTTCCTTCAGAATTTTATTGATTGTAACCCTTACTGTGGAAAAAGCTTTTATATTCCTGATGTTAGTAATTTTTGAGATGAAAGTAGCGGAGGCGATGATACATGATATGGGGATTCAGGCTTGAGTTCAAACAGAATCTGAGGACAAAGAAATTCTGGGTCATAATAGGGCTGATGGGAATACTTTACATACCCTCCTTTTACCTGATGAAGTCATTCCTCCTTCAGTCGGGCGAAAAGATAACGAATGAAGCCGCAATGAACATGCTGATAAGCTCGATAACAGGAATGACTAGCTTCTTTGTTGCCATTCTTGCCCTTCTGATAGGGGCAACAGCCATAAACAGCGAAATCGAGAAGGGAACCCTCAGAATAGCCATGAGCAAGCCCATAAAGAGGCTCCACTACATAGCCGGGAAGTTCCTGGCGCATTCTCTCGTCCTCCTGATAGCGCTTCTCTTTTCAACAGTCGTGAGCATACTCGGGGTGCTGTATATCGGAGGGTCCCTAACAGGACGGCTCGTAGGGGATGTTCTCCTCCTGAACATGCTCCTCCTTCTGGCCATGATACAGCTCGTGGCTCTGGGATACCTCATTTCCACGTTCATAAAATCTGCCACCACAGCGCTGGGATTTGCACTGGCGGTGATGTTCATCGTGTTCATGATAGTGCCGAGCATGGTGGGCTTCCTCGCAATCAAGGACACCATCAACAGCCAGAACACGAGCATGGAAGAACTCCAGCAGATTCAGAAGTACTACACGACAAAATATCTCTTCTACGACCCGATATCACAGATTAAGGTGATAACACAGGATGTATCAACTAACGTTCAGAACCCCCTGAAAGCAGGATACAGGGGTATTGCATACGCAATCAAGCACAACATGGTAAATTTTGCTCATATACTCTGGCTCACGGTGCTCTATCTCGCCGTGGGATTTTACCGCTTCCTCAGGATGGACTTGAGGTGAGAACAATGGTGCTGAAAATAGAGGGGCTCGTTAAGAACTACGGGGATGTTAAAGCTCTTGACGGTCTTGACCTTGAGGTCAAGCAGGGACAGGTTTACGGATTCCTTGGGCCAAACGGCGCCGGCAAGAGCACAACAATACTGAGCACTCTGGGGCTTATCTACCCGCAGCATGGGAGGATAGAGCTCGTCGGGCTGGAGGTCTTCAGGGATGGAAAATACAGCGAGGATAGCCTTGTGGAAGTTAAAAGGAAGGTTGGATACATGCCGGAGCACGCCACACTGTGGGACTTTCTGACCCCCATGCAGACTCTGGATATAATCGGAGAGGCCTTTGGAATTCCGGGTAGGGAGAGAAGAAAGCGCGCCGAGGAGCTGCTGAAGCTTCTGAATCTGTGGGAGGTCAGGGACAAGAAGGTGGGCAAGTTTTCAAAGGGTATGAGGCAGAGACTTCTGCTGGCCCAATCTCTGGTGAACGACCCCGAACTTCTGATACTCGATGAGCCCATGACGGGCCTCGACCCCTCGGGAATTGCCGAATTCAAGGACATAATAAAGGATTTGAACAGAGAAGGGAAAACCGTGTTCTTCTCCTCCCACATACTGGCCCATGTTGAGGAGATATGCGACACTGTCGGCATCATTGTAAAGGGAAGGCTGATAGCGGAGGACAGGCTTGAAACCATCAAGCGTGAATTCCTCAGGAAGGCGGGATATATCATAATTCTCGAAACAAACAAACCAATATCCTTTGAAGGAACGGGATGGAAGGCAACGCCGCTGGGAGAGAAGAAATACAGAATTGCCGCTCCTGACGATATAAGAGAGGAGCTTCACGACTTCGTGGCATCACAGGGCGCTAAGATTCTGACTATGCAGGTGAAGGAGCCGAGCCTTGAGGAAATCTTCCTGAAGATTGTGGAGTGAGGGTTAAATTCTCGCCCTCTCAAACTCTTCCTTTCTATCCAGAGGCTTGGTTGCATCTATCCCCCACTTCGCGGTGAGGCTTTTCTCCGCAGAGGGGTCGAGGGAGGAGCCCCTTGCGCTGGGGATTATCACAAGATCTCTGTCGGCCTGAAATCTCGTCGCCACTGCCCATTCGACATCCCTGTCGTCGTAGATGTCTATATCCTCATCGACGACGGTTACGTGCTTCAGGCTCGGATGTCCCGCAAATGCGGCCAGAATTGCGTTCTTACCGTCACCCTCATGCTGCTTGGTTATGCTGACAACAGCGTGGAGCCACATGGCGCCTCCTTCAGTTAAGCGCACGCCGTGGACCTTTGGAACGACCCTTTTAACGGCGGCATAAATCTGGGGTTCCTTCGGAAGCCCCATGAGCATGTAGTGCTCATAGCCTCCCGGGAGAAGGGCATGGAAGATGGGGTTGTCCACATGATACATCCTTTCAAAAACAACGACAGGCTGCCTTCTGACGTAATCATAGGTTCCGGTTATGTCCACAAAGGGGCCTTCATTAGTAAGTTCAGGCAGAATCTTTGCCTCAAAGACAAACTCTGTCTCAGCAGGCACGGGAATTCCTCCGACTTCAACAGCCTCAAGAGGCTTTCCAAATGCTTTTTCACTCAGAGCAGAGGCGATTTCAAGCTCACTGACACCATAGGCAACGCTCGTTGCTCCTGCAAGAAGTATGTGCACAGGATTTCCGACTATAATCCTGACATCCAGCTCCTCTCCTTTCTCTGCCCTATCTTTCCACATTGAGTAGAGGTGTCTCGGAACAAGGCGTATCGCGGCTCTCCTCTCACCGGTGACCATCATCCTGTGGAATGACATATTAACAAAACCCTTCTCGTCCCTTGCGACTACAATAGCCGAGGTGAAGTAATGACCCCCATCATTGGGGAAATACTTGGGGATTGGGAGCTCCAGCAGGGAAAAATCGGACGTTGAATTCTTCAAAAACGGTGCATTACTCACAACACGGTACGGTCGAGGCTTCTCCATGCTGTCCGTCAGCAGATGGACGAGCTCCTCCTTCCTAACCCCAAGATATCCGCTTATCCTGTCTCTGGTGCTCCAGATATTGCCCGCAACCTGCCAGCCTCCTACATCCTCAAAAAGAACGGGCCTTTCCCGATGTCTGAGCAGGTATCTGGTTATCTCAAGCTCCTTTCTCACAGGTGTGCTCACCCTGACGACTTCATCTCCAAAATTCTCAATGATTTCCCTGAGCATGATACCACCGTAGAGAATACTCCACGAGCTTTTTAGCATTTTGCATTTTTCCGGTTATTTATGAGACCATTTCGGAATCAAAAAACCTATAAAGGGAATTTTTCAAATTCTCAATTTGATTGCCTATGGGAATGGTAAAGCTGCGCATTCCAGAGGGATCAGCAAAGGTCATCATTGAAAAGGCAGACCCTAAGGTATATTTCCAGATATATGATTTGCTCAGCTACAAGAAGGACTACGGCAAGTGGGAAAAGCCGGAGAGCCTTTATGACCCCTATGAAAAAACCTTTCCGGTTGGCCTCCTCCCCCGTGTGAAGACCTTCCTGAACTGCAAGGGCTACAGAGTGAGGATAATAGATGAGAGAAAGGACATGGGAGTTCCTCTGAACTCAACATGGAACCCCAAATACAGCCTCAGAAAATATCAGCAGAGAGCCGTTAAAAAAGCTTTAAAAGCTAAGATGGGAGTTCTTGCTCTACCGGTAGGCAGCGGAAAAACCATCGTTGGCCTGAGGATAATCCATGAGCTGAATCTTTCGGCCATGATAGTTGTCCATACAAAAGAACTCCTCTATCAGTGGGCCGAGAAGGTAGAAGATGTCCTTGGTGTGGAAGCGGGCATTGTTGGAGACAATAAATGGAATGAGAAGCCCGTTACAATAGCCATGATACAGACCCTCCTTTCAAGGGGAGCCGATAAACTGGAGCTTGAATATGCTGCGGTTCTCTTTGATGAGTGCCACAGAACTTCAGCCGCTGAGAAGTTCTACAGGCTGGGAATGTCCCTGCCCCAAATCTACCGCTTCGGTCTCTCAGCTACACCCTGGAGGCGGATCAGGGGAGAGGAGATAAAGATTGAAGCGGTTGTTGGCCCCACACTCTACGAGGTTAAGGCCGAAGACCTGATAAGGGAAAAATTCCTTGCAAAGCCAAAATTTGATGTGATCACGTATGAATCAAGAATGCCCTCATTCAGCGAGCGCTATAAAGAGCTCTATGAGGATATGATCATGAACAATGAGGAGAGAAACAGGGCGATTGTGAAAAAAGCCGTGAAGCTTGCAAAAAAGGGACACAGGGTTCTCATTGATGTGAGGCGAATCGAACATGGAAAAATCCTAGTGGAAATGCTCCGTGAGAAAGGCATGAACGCCGAATTTCTAAGCTCTCAGAGCCCTGACAGATGGGAAATTCTGGAAAAATTTAAAACAGGCGAAATCAGCATTCTCGTCTCAACCCTTCTGAAGGAGGGTGTTGATATCCCAGAAATATCAACTATCATCCTTGCAGGAGGCGGAAAAAGCGATATAATGACGATTCAGACTATAGGGAGGGCACTTAGGCCAAAAAAAGGCATGAAAGCTGTTATAGTTGACATACAGGACGACGACCCCCTGCTCTTCACCCACTTCATCGAGAGACAGAAAGCCCTCAAACAATATTACGGGAGCTTTTATGATAAGGGAATGAACTCAAAGAAGAGCCGTGTAAAAGTCTCTGAAGAGGGATGCTCTGACAGCAGCAAATGAATATCTCTCAAAAAACTCCTTTCTCGCTTTCTCCAGCGAATATCTGTCTATATCAAAATTCAGGTTTTCGTATTTAATCTCCCAGAGCACCAGATTCTCCGCGGGTGCAGGAGGAATTTTTCTGCTAACCTTCAGCTCCAGCATGGCCCCTATCTCATCCACAGAGAAAACCCCGAGACCGCAAAGCTTCAGAGCAGTTACAATCCTCCGTACCATCTCCCACAGAAAGCTCTCCCCGGAGATTTCAATTACTATAATGTCATCTTTCTTCAAAATCTCCAGCTTGGTTATCCTCCTCACAGGGCTCTTTCCCTTTTCAAGGCGGGCAAAGTTCGAAAAGTCATGCTCCCCTAAAAAGAGCCTTCCGCATTCCTCCATGAGCCTGAGATCAAAGCCTTCATCCAGGAGATAGTATCTGTAGGTCTTGCCCCTAGCATGAAATCTCGGATGGAAATCTTCGGAGACCTGTGCCGCTCCCAGAACCCAGATATCTTTGAGATGATGATTTAGAATCCTCGGCTGAGCCAGCTTCGGGTTCTCCGTATTGAATGAGACAACATTGCAGAACGCTGAAACACCTCTATCGGTTCTGGAAGCTCCTCTGAATCTGGCCTTATCAGGGGTTTCGATTATTCCAAGCTTCTGGAGGGCACGGATAATCTCACCTTCGACGGTTCTAACCTCAGGTTGTCGCTGGAAGCCGTAAAACTTACTCCCATCATAAGCTATCTTTAAGGCAATTCTCATACACAGTCCCGGAGAATTTATGGAGCAGGTATTATAAAAGGTTTTTGTCCGTAATACGCGCTATCCGCACATTTTTTATTTAAAATTTGCGGGCATCAATGCACATTAAACGCCCCTCATCAACCTGGAGGATCATTGATGTCTTTCGCTATGTAAAGCTTTATAAACGTAAAAGAAAAATCTCCAGCTTCTTTGAGAGACGCCGGGATTTTTTCGAAACATTGACAAAGGAATTGAGACAAACTTTAAATATCCACAGGGAGATGGAAATATGGGGGTGATGAAGATGGATAATAGATGTATAAATGATAAAGAAGTGCTGAGTGCTGTTGAAAACTTTGAAATAATGCTGACCCAGCTCATTAAAAGGCTTGAGAAAAAGTTCAAAATCAAAAGGTCTTCTCCTTCTTAGCGCCCTCTCTTCTCTCCACCACCAGATAGCCGAGATAGGCAAACCCGTAAAGCGCCACCGCGGAGCTTATCAGCACGCCGATTATATCTGTTGCTGTCATTCTGAATCTGTAAAGGGTGAGGCCAAGGGTTCCTGTGGCTATCAGAACGAGTAGCATCATCACCCTTATCCAGAACTCCTTGAGATAATCAACAATTCCGAAGAGGAGCAGGATAATTATCTCAAAATATATGTATGCAGCCCTTGGCCCTTGGGATTTCCAGTTGGTTATTGCCAGCGCCACCATGAGGGTTATAATCAGAAGCCTTCCCCACTCCCTGTGCTCGCTCATCAGTTTGGGAAGATACGATCCGAGGAGGAATGCAATTGCTATCAAAAAGAGCAGGGAGATGTTCATCGGCACCACCAGAAATCAGAGAGGGGGCCTGTAAAAAGGCCTCAGGAATATTTCAAATGATGCAACTGGCATCTCCACACCCCAGTTCTCCAGAACAAGGGGGTGTATCTCTCCTATTATCCCAACTTCCCTGCCTTCGACGAGTATTTTTCCTGCCCTGCCTGAAATGAATGAGCCGTGTTCGGCCTCTTCAAGCCTGTATTCAGCCCCAAGATGATGCATCAGGCTGTCGAGGATTTCCTTGGCCTCTGTGAATGTGGCCCTTGGATGGGCGATGACAGCGGCCAGTTTGCTCTCGCTAACGGTTTTTGTTTCCCTCGTTTCATCAATGAGCGTGGCCTTGCCCACCTCGAATATCTTCTGGGGATACTCCTCATGGGTGTTCATGCTGAGGAACTCCATAAGGCTCGGGAGGATCCAAACGCGCAGGGCACTCCATTTTGGACTTATAGGGTTCTCAATTTCAACAATATCCCCGTAGGGAAGGTTCATTCTGGTAAACTGAACCTCTCTGTTTGTCAGGTTGAAGGTCATGACCTCCTGGAGGCCAAAGCCTATCATCAGCTCTCTGACGGCGTTCTCAAACTCGACAAAGTCATCTCCCTTCCCCTGAACAACGAGCTTTGGCTCCTCGGGCTCAATTTCATTGTATCCGTAGGCGATCAGGA
>WAPO01000164.1 GCA_015520705.1 Thermococcus sp.
CGCTTTTGTTGAGTTTTGACTGGTATTCTGCAATCCTCTTCTGCCAGTAAAAGGCTATTGACTTTAACGGTCTGCCATTGATTAAGAAACTCTCTCCGTTTTCAACATAAACAGCCATTAAATTGTTTATCCCAAGGTCAATTCCCGCAGAGAGGCCGCCTAAGGGTTGTTTCGGAACTTTAACCCATTCGTTTCTGATTAGTTTTTCTTCCACCGTGAAGCTCACGTGAGCGTACCACTTGCGTTTAACGTCGTCATAAGTTATCTCTAACCTTCCCTGCTTGCCCTTCAAGTGTATTCTCCCCTTGAACTGGACTTCGAGTCGCTTGAACTTTCCGAGACCCATTAGGATGAGTTTGTTCCCCTTAATGCGGTATTGAGTGTTTCTGAGGACAATTAGGTTGCCTTCTTTCTGGTATTCTGGTGGTTTTGGCTTCATCCATTTTGGAAGTTCGCCGTTTCTCTTGGTCTTAAGGAGTGAGAAGAAGCTTTTCCAAGCTTCAGCGTTCTTCCTCGCTATGGTCTGGACTGTTGCAGAGCCGATTTCCCTTTTGAATTCTTCGTAAGCTATTTTCTGGGTTTTTAGAAAGTCTATTGGTTTACCCTCAAAGAATTCTCTTCTCCTCAAGTAGTTTACTCTGTTCCAGACTTTAGAGGTGGTTAATGCTAACTCTTTGAGTGTCTTCTTTTGCTCTTTTGAAGGCTGGAGTTTCACTGTTACTGCACGCTTCATTTCGATATGGTATGATTTTTAGGCTTTAAAATAGTTTACTTTCCTGATTGAAGAATCGTTGGGTTTATTGCATCCCCGCCCCGATGCTTTCGAGAGGAAAAGATAAGAAGAAACGATCATGACACCGAAGGATTCCCGTGAGTCTCTGGAGCCTTTGAGGACATCTGAAAATAAAACCTCTCGGTTCCTATCTCCATAACTTCTTTTGCCCTGTCGAGGTTGACGAGTGTGTTTATGCATCCCGCCCTCAGCAGTGGAACTGCCTGAAGGGGTATTTTAACTATCGAAAGTTTTTCAGCGGCTTCTGCGAGTTCTGACCAGCAGGCTATGCCTATCGCAGCCTTAATTTCTCCCTTGGGAACCTTTTCTTTGAGGATTTTCTTGACAAGGCTTCCTCCGGGAACTATGTAGAACTGCCTGTATCCGAGCTTTTCCCCATGCTCTATTATTTCCCCTATCGGGCAGAGACCGCATTTCACGCACTCAAAGCCGTATTTGCCGAATTTGGCCGGACAGGACTTTATGTCTCTGAGGCACTGGGGAATAAACACCGCTCTCTTTTCGGGAGGCACCTTGGCAAAGTCATCCTTGTAGGCCTTGTTTTTCAGCTCAACATAAATCTGGTCAGTCAGCTCCTCCTCATCCTCGCTGATCAGTGAGAGCGCTGCTCTGACCGCACTCCGTGTGCTCAAATCCGCTCCCAGAGCCAGAAGTTTGGCAATGATCCTCTCAGGATTCATAAATATCCCCCTGTATTAATTCTGAATACTCTCCCACTATGCCGCTTAATAAACCTTTGGCCGGGGAAAGCTTTATAAGCAAAATTCCCCAACTTTGGCCGATGCCAATGAGGGGGGAGTGTTTTATCCTTCGTTTGGAATAAACCCTTAGGCTCTTCTTCTGATACAGCTAGCTCACCGATTAAATGCTGTTGGAGGGTTTTGGTATGATCAGGGAACCGGAGTTTAGAGAATATGATGCAGGGAAGGTTGAAGAAAAGGTTGAGCGCTTTTGGAGGGAAAACGACATATACAGCAAGGTCAGGGAGAGCAGAAAGAACGGCCCGAAATATTACTTCCTCGACGGGCCGCCATATGTGAGCGGTGCAATACACCTTGGAACGGCCTGGAACAAAATCATCAAGGATATGGTGATAAGGTTCAGGACGATGCAGGGCTACAACGTGAGAAGGCAGCCGGGCTTTGACATGCACGGCCTTCCGATAGAGGTCAAAGTCGAGCAGGCCTTGGGACTCAAAATAAAGAAGGACATAGAGGAGAAGATAGGCGTTGATGAGTTCATTAAAAAGTGCAAGGAGTTCGCTCTCAACAACCTGAAAGTTATGACAGAGCAGTTCAAGATGCTCGGCGTCTGGATGGACTGGGACAGCCCCTATATGACGATTAAAAATGAGTATATAGAATCAGCATGGTTCACGCTCAAGAGGGCGTGGGAGAAGGGGCTTTTGGAGAAGGACAAAAGGGTTCTGCACTGGTGTCCGCGCTGTGAAACGGCTCTTGCAGAGCACGAAGTGCGCGGCGAATACAAGATAAGGAAAGACCCAAGCATATACGTCAAGTTTCCTGTCGAGGGGAAAGACCGCGAGTACCTCCTAATCTGGACAACGACGCCGTGGACGCTCCCAGCCAACTTAGCTGTAACAGTTCACCCGGAGTATGAGTATGCGAGGGTCAGGGTGGAGACCGAAAGCGGGGAGGAGCACTGGATAATAGCAGAGGCCCTCGTTGATAGGGTTCTCGCCGATGTCGGCGTCAAGGGTGAGATTGTCGAGACCTTCAAGGGCGAGGAGCTTGAAGGGCTTCGTTACATCCATGTTCTCGTGGATGAGTATCCAGCTCAGAAGGAGTTCCGCGAGAAGTATGAGTGGGCACACCGCGTAATCCTAGGAGAGCATGTAACGCTCGGAGAGGGCACGGGATTGGTCCACACAGCCCCTGGCCACGGTGAGGAGGACTTTGAGATAGGAAGGAAATACGGCCTTCCCGCATATTCACCCCTTGATGATGAGGGAAGATATACTGAAGGCCGCTGGAGAGGAGTCTATGTAAAGGATGCCGACCCGGAGATTATCGAGCACCTGAATGAGAAGGGCTATCTTGTCAAAGCAGGCGAGATAGAGCACAAGTATCCCCACTGCTGGCGCTGCAAGACTCCACTCCTCTTCAGAGCCACAGACCAGTGGTTCCTTAAGGTGAGCAAGGTCAAGGATCAGATAATCAGAGAGAACGACGAGAAGGTAACATGGTATCCTGACTGGGTTAAGATAAGATTTGACAATGGTGTTAGAGACAGCGGCGACTGGGTCATAAGCAGGCAGCGCTACTGGGGTGTGCCTCTTCCAATATGGCAGGCTGATGATGGAGAGATATACCTCGTCGGGTCATTTAGGGAGCTTATTGAGCTTTCTGCTGCCATAGAAGTCAATGGCGAGCGCATAGAACTCCCAGAGAGCTACGAAGAGAAGCTTAAGGTCATAGAGGAGAAGCTCGGGCCAGAGGATTTACACAGGCCCTACGTGGATGCCTTCATAATAAAGGTCAACGGTAAAGAAATGAGGCGCGTTAAGGACGTCGTGGATGTGTGGTTTGACAGCGGAATAGCGAGCTGGGCCTCCCTCGACTACCCGAGGAACACGGAGCTCTTTGAGAAGCTCTGGCCAGCGGACTTCATAGTCGAGGGCGAGGACCAGGTCACCAAGTGGTTCTACTCCCAGCAGGCGGCGAGCGTCATAGCCTTCGACACGGTCCCCTACAGGAAGGTCGCCATGCACGGCTACGTCCTCGACGAGAAGGGCGACAAGATGAGCAAGAGCCTCGGCAACATCATAAGACCAGAGGAGGTCGTCCAGAAGGAAGGGCGCGACCCCTTCAGGTTCTACATGCTCTGGGCCACCAACCCGTGGGAGAACCTCCGCTTCAGCTGGAAGGGCCTTGAGCAGGTCAAGCGTATGCTGAACATACTCTGGAACGTCTATATCCTCAGCGCAACCTATATGAGCCTCGATCGCTTTGATCCAACAAAGCTCAACCCTGAGGAGCTTCCCTTCCGTGAGGAGGACAGATGGATACTCTCAAAGGTCAACAGCCTTGTGGAGGACGTTGGAAAGGGTATAGAGGGCTTCTACCTCAGTAGGGCAACGAGAATGATGTATAACTTCATAGTGGAGGACTTCAGCAGATGGTATGTCAGGCTCATCAGAAAGAGGCTGTGGGTTGAAAGCGATGATCCGGATAAGCTTGCCGCTTACTACACCCTCTGGAAGGTTTTCGACGTGCTCCTGCGCCTGATGGCACCCTTCACACCTTACATAGCCGAGGAAATCTACCAGAATATGATAAGGCCGTTCAGCGGAAAGGAGAGCGTCCATCTGGAGGACTGGCCGGCAAAAGATGAGAAATGGATTGACAGGGAGCTTGAGAGGGAGATGGAGGTCGTCAGGAAGATAGTTGAGGCTGGCTCTTCGGCGAGGCAGAGGGCAAAGATAAAGCTCCGCTACCCGGTGAGGCAGATAATAATCGAGACCGAAGATGAGACGGTAAAGAAAGCCGTCGAGAGGCTCAACCGCCTGCTGAAAGACCAGCTAAATGCCAAGGAAGTCAGAGTTGCAAAGGTTGAGCGGGAGATGAGGATAAGGCCCAACTTTGCAAAGCTCGGGCCGCACTTTAAAGGCGATGCAAAAGTCGTTGCCAAGTGGATAGAGGAGCAGGGAAGGGAGATCTATGAAAAGCTCATGCAGGGCAGCATAAAGGTTGTGATTGACGGCAGGGAGTTCACGATAGAGAGGGAGCACATAATAGTGGAGGAGCAGCTGCCGGACTTTCTCATCGGGGAGGAGTTCGAGCACGGCAAGGTCTTCGTGGATAAAACCCTCACGAGGGAGCTTCTCATGGAAGGCCTTACAAGGGAGTTCGTCCGCAGAATACAGGAGATGAGAAAGCGCCTCGACCTCGACGTCAACGACCGCATTGAAGTTACCATAGAGACCACCGATGAGAACCGCGAGCTTCTTCAGGGGGCTGTTGACTACATAAAGCGTGAAACGAGGGCAACTGAAGTAATCTTCAGCGAAGCGAAGGGATTCGTCGTTGAATGGCCCGAGGTTCAGGCGAAGATAGGGATTGAGAAGGTTGAGTGAAGCTCTTTAATTTTTCCACTACCGCGATTTGCCTTTTCCTTTTTCAAATACCCCCACAGACACTTCTGAGTGGTCAAACCTTCTGAGATTTTTCCGGATGTTATCCGGCAGCAGATCGCCGACCCAGCCAATCCATCGAAATTTGAAGAGGTTTAGTATCCTAAGAACTCTCAAGACGTCGCGGTAGGTATAGAAG
>WAPO01000165.1 GCA_015520705.1 Thermococcus sp.
AATAAATCGAAATAATAATGTTTTAATTTATTTACTCTTAAGTTTTGTAACTCGGAATCATCACAATTCGACCACCATCGAAACACTCAAAAGACTTTTATATAAAAGCCTCAATACACCAGTGGACAAACTTAAACGGTGGTGACCATGGAGGCACTTGAGAAGGCCCTCCGCTGGGCGGAGGAAAATCTGAAGGCTGAGTATATTGAGCTTCGTTATGAGAACCTGAGGAAGACGACGCTCGGCCTCAAGGATGGTGTTTTTACGAGCTTTACAGGAAAGCTCCATCAGGGCGTCGCAATAAGGGTTCTGGCCGATGGAGCATGGGGCTTCTCATCAACCAATAGGCTCAGCAGCCTTGAAAAGGCAATTGAGGAAGCACACAAGCTGGCCAAAGCGGCAGCAGAGACCAAAAAGGAAAAGATTGAGCTGGCGGAGATAAAGCCGGTCGAGGATTTCGTAAAGAGCCGGATGAAGGTTAAACCTGCCGAGATTGATGTTGAGGAGAAAGTGGGCCACCTGAGGGAGCTTGAGAGGCTCCTCAGAGAAGATAAGGCGGTCAAGAGCGTGCAGGTAAGATACGAGGATGGAAGCGGGAGCAAAATCCTTCTGACAAACGAAGGAACCAGAATAGAGTGGGACTACAACTACCTCTACCAGGGCACTTACGTCACAGGAAAAGCCGACGGAAAGCTGGCCATGGCGAGGGACAGCATTGGCGCTGTCGACTACGGCTGGGAGCTCATGACCGATCACGAGCCGAACGAGAAGGTGACCGAGAGGCTGCTCAGGAAGATGCACAGCCAGCTCAGGGGCGTCGCCCCGAAGCGCGGTGAGTTCCCGATAGTTGCCGGCCCGATAGTCGTTGGAATTATAGCCCATGAAGCGCTGGGACACTTAGCGGAGGCCGATTTGACGATAAACTCACCCTTCAAGGACTTAATCGGCAAGCAGATAGCTCCGGAGTACGTCACCATGAGCGAGCGCTACGTGGAAGGGGGCTTCGGAAACGACAAATATGACGACGAGGGAGTCCCGGTTAAGGACATCCACATAATCGAGAACGGAATCCTCAGGGAGATTATGCTCAACCGCGAGTATGCCCACAAGTGGGGCATGACTCCAAACGGACACGCGAGGGCAGAGAACTACACATACCCGCCGATAATCAGGATGCGCAATACAATCTTCGAGCCCGGTGACCACTCCTTCGAGGAGCTCATAGAGGACATCAAGTTCGGCTACTACGTCGTCGACTTCCGCGGCGGACAGGCCCAGCTCAACAGCGCCTTCCAGGTCGGCGTTCAGGAGGGCTATGTGATTAGAAACGGCGAGATAGCCGAGCCGATAAGGGACACGTCCATTACCGGCGTTGCCATCGAGGCGCTGAAGAAGATAAGCGCCGTTGGAAATGACTTTGGCCTTGAAGTCGGCTTCTGCGGCAAGGGACAGACGGCCTTCGTGAGTTCGGGCGGCCCGCACATGAAGTTTGACGGTGGAATACTAATCGGGTGAGGTGGTGAAGATGGAAGAGCTTATACGCTTCGGCGAGAAGTATTTTGATGAAGTTGAAATTGCTGTCTACAGGACGAGGGGCGTTGGCGTCAGCATAGAGCTGAACGAGATTTCAATGGCCGCTGTCAAAAGCCGGTCCATCACGGTGATCCGCGGAATTGCAGGGGGGAGGCTCGGCCTGGCAGTGGTGGATAGCGAGGAGAAGGAAGAGGTGAAGAGGGCCATTGAAATGGCCTACAGGATGGCCAGACTCAACAGCAGGGATGAGAAGTGGGTTTCTCTGCCGGAGCCGGGTAAATATCATGAGCCTTTCAAACCTAACGAGGAGCTTAGGGAAGCTTCCCCCGACGTGCTTGTTGAGATGGCTGTGAGGGGGATAAAGCTGGCCCGCGAAAAAGACCCGAATGCTGTCGTCGTAGGCGGTGGCGGCGGTGTTGGATGGGAGGAAAGTCACGTGGTTAATTCCCACGGCATTGACGTTTTTCAGACTGGTGGAGCGGCCCACATATACTTCGAGCTCGTGGGAAGAAAGGGAGACACCGTTACACCCGGGATATTTGAGTTCGATGCCAGAAGGGATCTGAATCTGGATGTGGAAGGTGTTGTTGAGAGAACCCTCCAGAAGATTCAGTGGGCATACAGCGTAAAGTCGAGCAAAAATGAGGAAGTTCCGGTAATTCTCGGCCCGTGGGCAACCGCGGGTCTCCTGTACTTCGCTCTCTTCCCCGCTTTCAGCGGCGAAAGGCTCGTTAAGGAAACAACACCCCTCGGGGATAAACTCGGTCAGCAGATTGCAAGTGAAATAATAAGCATCGCTGACGATCCGTTTCACGAGCTCAGCATTTCTCCAGTGATAGCCGATGGGGAGGGCGTCCCGACGAGGAGAAACGAGCTGATTAAGAAAGGTGTCTTCAGGGGCTTTGTCTGGGACAACTACTGGGCAAAAGTTAAGGGCGTGGAGAGCACCGGAAACGGCGTGCGCGATCTGAGGAGCGGAGGAATCAGCATCGGTCTCCACAATGTGGTCATAGAGAACGGAAGGAAGAGCCTTGAGGAGATGATATCTGAGATAGACCACGGCTATCTCGTCGATGGCCTTCAGGGTGCCCATTCAAGCAACCCGGACAACGGGAACTTCGCGGTTACAGCGAATCCTGCCTTTCTCATTGAGAACGGCGAGGTTGTCGGTTCGAGTGTTTTCCTCATAGCCGGCAACATATACGAGCTCCTGAAGCAGGCGTATGAGGTCAGCAGGGAAGTAACGGTAATGCCCGTAATGCAGACTGTGATAACGCCATACATAGCCTTCGAGAACGTCAGAATAGCCGGGAAGTGATTTTCTTTCTTTTTAACTTTAAAATTCGAACTCCACCCCGTTCTCCTCTCCTTCCCAGAGGACTATCCTGTGAAGCCTGACACCCGGAGGCAGCTTCTTCCTGATTTCCCCGGCAATCCACAGAGCTATGTTCTCTGCCGTTGGATTTTCGAAGATCAGGTTCAGGTTTCTGCGGTCGAGCCTTTTTATAATCTCCTCCACAATGGCTCTCAGCTCAAGGAAATCCATGACGTAGCCCTCTCTGAGGGGGCCCTCAACCGAGATTTCAAGTGTGAAGGTGTGTCCGTGAATCTCCTCAGGCTCTCCGTTTATTATGACAGCGTGAGCGGCCTCGAATTTGAAGCGCTCGACGATGCGGGACTTCATGGTATCACCCCTCAATTCCGGTGGTGGAGGCCTCCCTGCTGAGCCTTCTGGGGTTTTTAACCCTGTATCCGGCTTTAAGGGCCTCCACCCCAACCATCAATGTCGGTTCTCACCCTCACCTAATAAACCTTCCCTCCGGAGCTCCGGATATATCAAACCCTGCATATTTTCTCCTTTTGAAAATAACCGACCGTAATATTTAAAACCCGCAGGGCTTATAAATCAGCAGGATTATTTCCCAGAGGTGGTGAAAATGGTGAGATACACGGTAACATCAGCTCTGCCTTACGCTAACGGGCCCATTCATGCCGGCCATCTGGCCGGAGCATACCTCCCCGCGGATATTTTTGTGCGCTATCTGCGCCTGAAGGGGGAGGAGGTTATATACATATGCGGAACCGACGAGCACGGAACGCCGATAACATTTAGAGCCCTGAAGGAAGGCAAATCTCCAAGGGAGATAGTTGATTACTACCACGAGCACATAAAGACGACCTTTGAAAGGGCCAAGATAAGCTTTGACTATTTTGGGAGAACAGAGCTTCCGGTGCACTACCGCATAAGTCAGGAGTTCTTCCTTAAGGCCCTCGAAAACGGCCATCTGGTCAAGAAAATCAAAAAACAGGCCTACTGCGAGCACGATAAGATGTTCCTCCCCGACAGATATGTCATAGGAACGTGCCCCTACTGCGGTGCTGAAAACCAGCGCGGCGACCAGTGTGAGGTCTGCGGCCATCCGCTCACCCCTGAGGAGCTTATTAACCCGAGATGCAACCTCTGCGGCAGCCCGATAACCTTCAAGGACTCAGCCCACTACTACATAAAGATGCAGAACTTCGAGGCCACCTTGAAAGACTGGATTCAGAAACAGGAGCACTGGAAGCCGAACGTGCGCAACACAGTCCTCGGCTGGATTGAAGAGGGGCTTGAGGAGAGGGCGATAACGAGAGACCTGAACTGGGGAATCCCGGTTCCGCTTGAGGATGAGGATGTCAGGGGCAAGGTTCTCTACGTGTGGTTTGAAGCACCCATAGGCTATGTCTCAATAACCGTTGAGCACTTCAAGAGGCTCGGAAGGGAAGAGGAGTGGAAGAAATTCTGGCTCGACCTCGATGGCCAGACCAAGATCATACACTTCATCGGCAAGGACAACATACCCTTCCACGCCATATTCTGGCCGGCGTTTCTCCTCGCATATGGCAGGCATGAGGATGGAAGATGGCTCCTCCCCTACGACATCCCGGCCAACGAGTATCTCAACCTTGAGGGCAGGAAGTTTTCAACGAGCAGGAACTGGGCCATCTGGGTTCATGAGTTTCTCGATGCGTTTCCGGCTGATTACCTCCGCTACTATCTCACAGCAATAATGCCCGAAACAAGGGACAGCGACTTCAGCTTTGCCGACTTCAAGGTAAAGATAAACGAAGAGCTGGTCAACAACCTCGGCAACTTCGTGCACCGCGCTCTCACCTTCGTCAACCGCTACTTCGACGGTGTTGTGCCTGAGAGAGGCGAGCTTGACGACCTCGACAGACAGGCATTCGGGGAAATTCAAAAGGCATTCGAGGAGACCGGTGCACTGATAGCCCAGTACCGCTTCAAGGACGCCCTCAAGCGCGTTATGGAGCTGGCAATTTTTGGGAACAGATATTTCGACTACCAGAAGCCGTGGAAGACCGCAAAGACAGACAGGGAGAGAACCGCCACGACAATCAACGTGTCCCTTCAGATAGTCAAAGCCCTCGGAGTGCTCCTTGAGCCTTTCCTTCCCGATGCGAGCGAGAAGATATGGCACCTGCTCAATATTGAAGAGCTCAGGAAATGGGAGTTCAGGGAGATCAAAGCTGGCCACCGCGTCAGAAGGGCGGAAATCCTCTTCAGGAAGGTCACCGATGAGGACATCATAGCATACATCGTGGGCTACATAGGGAAGGGCAACCCCGAGAGTGCGAGGCTGCTCCTTGAGAAATACTACAAAAAGGAGGATGTGGTTAAGATAGCCCGGGAGAGACTGGGAGATGAGGCTGATTCTGTGCTCAGGAAGATTTATGGCGGGAAAATTGAAGCTGTGGATAAATCCGGAAAAAAGGAGGCTGAGAAGATGGGATATGTCAAGTTCGATGAGTTTATGAAGCTCGACCTACGGGTCGGAAAGATAGTCGAGGTGAGCGACCACCCGAACGCTAACAAGCTCTATGTCGTGAAGGTCGACCTCGGGGATGAGGTCAGGCAGCTCGTTGCCGGTCTGAAGAAGTACTACAGCAAAGATGAACTGCTCAACCACTATGTCATCGTCATAACAAACCTTGAACCAAAGAAGCTCCGCGGCGTTGAGAGTCAGGGAATGCTTTTAGCGGCGGATGACGGGAAGAACGTCGCCCTGCTGATGCCTGATAAGGAGGTAAAGCTCGGAGCAAGAATAAGGTAGGGAGCTCAGAACTCAGAATCTGAGCTCCACCCAGTTCTCTTTTCTTCCTTTGAGAATCTTTACGAGCCCCTTCCTCTCAAGGCGCTTGAACATCCTCCAGGCGGTGGTTTTCGGAATCCCAAGAGCCTCCCTGACTTCTGCCTGACTTGCCCGTCCTCCCTTGTCGAAGATGTAGAGCAGAGCCCTCTTCTCCTCGTCGTTCAGGTCAAGTCCATCGAGCCTCTCCATAAATTCGGGTCTGCTGAGCTTTGGCCTCTGCATCCCCTTCCCCGGGCTCTTCCTGAGCCTGTAGCCGGCAAAAATTCCGCCGATTATCAGGAGTCCTGCGAGGGCAGAAAGCAGATAGCTCCGGGAACCGCCGGATTCCTGAACAGTCCCGCTGTGTGTGTCATTGTATGGGAGAATGTAGGATATGCTCTGATTCCCGGGCGGCATCGTTATCCTGTTCTGGGCTATTGAAAGAGGAATATCGCTGAGGTCGACCACGACGCTGTTGTTGGGAAGAACCACCGTAAAGCTGTAGTTTGTTGACACCTTCAGCGTCCAGACAAGCCCTTCTTTGGATGTGAGATCGGGTGTGTAGTAGGAAACTTTTACTATCTGGGCATTCCCCTGATAGATAAGGGCACTCCCGTTCTCCACCATAAAATTCAGGGGGTTTCCGTTCTCATCCTCAGCAAAAAAATTCTCATAATGTTTTCCTAAAAGAGGAAGATTTATTTGAGCGGCATAATCCGAGGGGATGATTTCATAATGAACCTTTACATAGCCGTCCCCATAGACTGTTAGCTGCAGGGATGAAACGGTAAACTGGGCACTAACCATATGAAGAAAAATCATCGCAATCGTTGCGATAACCACTATTGGAGCCTTTTTCATTTAACCACCTCCGAATAAACTAAAAAGGAAAAATCAAGCATGGGCAAGGATGAATTCATCGACTTTGTGTATCAGGTCTAGGGCTATTGCAAAATGAATCTTGGCCTCCGCAGGTCTGTGATGCTTGATGAGTTCAACACCAAGTTTGAGCTCCTGAACGGCAGTTCTCAGCTGCAGGTCTGCCCTTCTTGTATCCACCCCCTTCCTCCTGAGCTCGCCGAGGGCCCTTCCGTCCTGCTGAATCCTATTACCTATCTCCTTAAGGAAAGTTTTCAAGTCTTTGACTCTTTCTCTAAGCTCTCTTTCCTCAGCCTTTCTTCTGACGAACTCCATCGCCCTGTGGAACTCCATTATCGTTTTCCTGTTTTCGTTCATGACCTTCAGGGCATCCTGCCACTTACCCTCATCCGCCAGAGCCTTGACCTGCCCATAGACCTCTTGAAAAGCATCCAGCCTCTTCTGAAGCTCAGTGGCGTTGTATCCTCTTTTCTTTGCATTTTCAATTACCTTTTGGGCGATTTCCATTCCCTTCTCTCCTCTGACAAGGAACTCCCTGACAATCTTATCAGCATTCTTGTATGCGAGCTGTTCTCTAATCTCTTTCAGCTCCCCGTCGAGCTGGGCCTTCTTCTCTCTCGCAGCGTTCAAATCCTCCCTCGCCTTCTCGTAGTTCTTAGCTTTTAAATCATCAAGCACGGTCTTGTATGCATCCCTGGTTTCATTATACAGAAGGGTCAGGTTGCTAACATCCAGCCCCTGTTTCTGGGCGATTCTGATGGTCTTTTCAACCATCTTGAAGTATTCCATCATTCTCCCGGTCTCAATCCTCATGCGCTCTCTGATGTTTTCGACCTTTTCCTTTCCAGCTTTAAGCTGGATAAGCGCGGCCTTGTAGAAATGCATGGCAGTCAGGCTGTCGAGTATTGAGTTGTAATAATCACCGGATTTATATTCATCCACAGCCCTCTCCTTGTAGTCCTCCGCCTTCTGGTAGTCCGCCAGTATGGTTGAGTTCTCCGGGAGCTTGTCCTTTATAGGTTCTATTCTCCTTTCGGCAAATTTGCTGAGCCTCTGAAGCTGGTTGATCAGCTGTCCCGCTATCGTCATCTCCCTTGTGGAATTATCAAGCTGCAGTGTCTGGGACGCTGTCTGGTTTGTGTTTTCGTCTGCCATGCTCAGGGGGATCAGACTCCCCACCAGCAGCATGGCCATGATCAGGGCACTCCACTTCCACCTCATGGGCATCACCGTTTGTGAGTATGACCTCGATCTATATTAGGAACCCGCCGGGAAGAACGTTCCACATCGTTCCATTCCACCTCAGTTAATCTGTCAGTGGCGGGATTGTGCATATGCAGGTGATTATACCTTCAAACCTAGATATCTGGCCGGATTAGGCCTGTAGTTTTCAGCATGCGAATCTTTTTATGACACCGGTATTTTTGATGTTTGCCCTAATAAAGTTGACCTCAGAGTATCATCCTGATGGCTATGAGGATCAGAATTCCGGCGAAGCCCAGCTTCAGCCTTCTGGGACGTATCCTGTGGGCGAGTCTGGCCCCAATATAGGCCCCTGCTATGAGTCCGGGTGCGAGGAGAAGAGCGATTTTCAGGCTAACCTGACCGAGCGTATAATGCTCATACGCCCCTGCAAAAGCCGTGAAGAATATGGCGACGCTTGAAGTGCCAATTGCATATCTCACAGGAACTCCTACCATCGTGTGGAAGAGGGGCACGTTCAGAATCCCCCCGCTTATACCGAGCAGTCCTGAGGTAAACCCTGCAAATACTCCAACAATAGGTATGTTCCTGTAGTTTATGGCCTGAGCCTCAGAGCTGCACTCCTCTCCCGAGGTTTTCAGAAGTTCATATGCCAGATAAATGAGCAGGAGGGAGAATATAGTCCTCAGGAGGGCCTCATTTATAAACGTTGTTAGATAAGCCCCCAGAACTGCGGTTGGAACTGAGAAGAGTTCTTTGAGCACCGCGACCCTCAGCAGGACTTTTCCCTCTCTGAGATGTGTGAAGGCTGAGGCGAAGGAGCTCATGACTATGCAGGCCAGACTCGTTCCTATGGCGAGATGTATAGGGAGCCCCATCAGGGTCAGGGTGGGAACTATCAGGAAACCTCCCCCAATACCGAACAGACCTGCCACAATACCTATTATAAGTCCTGCTGTGAGCTCAAGCAGATAATTCAGCATGGAAACTCCTCAACAGGGAGCGTTAAAAATACTTCGGTGGGGTGCATTCAATAAAATGTTATCAGGGGACGGCATAGCCAAGCCCCTTCAAGATCATTCTCAGGGCCAGAAGGGCCATAACGACCGCAAATCCGTTCTTGAGGCTCATTGCCTTTATGCGCTTGGCCATCCTCGCCCCGAGCTGAGCGCCTATGATGAGACCCGGCACGAGGAGAAGAAGCCACTGGGCTTCCACATTGCCGAGGGCGTAATGCTTGAGCGTTCCAGCTGTGGCGGTGAAAACTATAGCAAAGCTCGATGTTGCCACGGCGTAGTGTATTGGCAGACCGAGGTATGTCAGGAAGGGCACGTTGATTATACCTCCCCCAACGCCGAGAAGACCGCTTGCTATTCCCGCGAAGAAGCCGCCGACCGGGACGAGCCTGTAATCCACTTCAACGTCCTCAAGCCTAACTTCGCTTGGCTCGGCAGTTTTCTTGCGGTATATCCTCACCGCAACCAGAATCAGTGCTACACCGAAGATGACCTTCAGCTGGGCGGAGCTTATGAAGCTCGTCATCCATGCGCCCATGTATGCTCCAACAACGGCAGTTGAAGCTATGAGAAGGCCAACCTTATAGTGTATCCTTCTCTGCCTGTGGTAAGCTATGGCGGAGCTCAGCGAGGTGAAAACAACGGCGGCACTTGAGGTTCCGACGGCGTGGTGTATCTCAACTCCGAGGAAGTTGAGGGTTGGAACTATCAGGAAGCCCCCTCCGAGGCCGAAGAGGGCGGCAAGGATTCCTATGAAGATTCCAACACCGAAGTATCCGAGGTATTTAAGCAAGGAATCACCTCCTGATTAGTCTTTTAATGGCCGTTGTAATGCTCCAAACTTCAATCAGACCTGCTTTAGAAATCCTCTCAAAGTGTCTGTCATTTGTGATGAGTATTGCCCCGGTTACTAGGCAGGTTGCCGCGTGAACTGCATCTGCGGCCTGGCTTTTTGGGAAGTATGGTAGCACCCTTCGAACGTCATCTGGCTCTGGGTTCACCACTTCAACCCTCTTCACCAAAAACTCGTAAAAATCTATGGCATTGAGCTTTTCTGCATATTTTCTGTACTCCGCAAGCAGGACGTCGTTTGCAATAAGCTGATATCCTCTATTGGAGAGCAGGTGGAGGAGTAGCTCGGTCGTGTCGGTCCAGCCCCGCTTTACAGCGGCAATGAAGACGTTGGTGTCAATCAAAAACTTCCCTGTATTTTTCTCTGGCAATCCTGTTCCCCTCTTTGGTTGTCTCCTTCTGGAGTTTCTCAAGGTCAGTCTCTTTTGCCTTCTCTATCAGCTCTTCAAGCATCTTTTTGACGTTGAAACGCTTTACAATGAGCGTATCGCCGTCGAGCTCCGTGACCACGAACTCCTCACCGGGTTTTATCTTCAGCTTTTTCCTTATCTCCTTCGGAATGACTATCCTGCCCTTTTCATCCACCTTCGTTAGTCCCACTTTTCCCACCAATCCCACTTTTTCCGAAGGGGTTATAAAACTTTCTCAGAGCTCAAAGGTGATAGCCTCTATAAGCTTTATCAGCGCCCCAAGGTCGCCGAGATGGAGCATCTCGACCTCGCTGTGGAGGTATTTGATCGGAACGCTTAAAGCCAGAACCTCGCTCTTGTGCTGGAAGACCGAGGCATCGGTTCCGCCGCCGGTAACCCCTATCTGGAGGGGGATTTTGTTCCGCGAGGCTATTTCGGCAACTTTTCTGGCAAGGCTCCTCGTGTAGATGGCCGAATTGTCAACTGCTCGTATAACAGCCCCTCCACCGAGCCTTACATCACCTGTTATGTCGCTGCAGCAGGCAAAAGAATCAACGGCAAAGGCATATTTCGGCGAATATTTCTCCGCCAGAAACTTCGCCCCTTTGAGTCCTATCTCCTCCTGCACTGTGAAGGCGAAGATGTAGCGCCCGTCGAGGTCGTGGTCAACCAGGTCCTTTATCGCCTCGACGAGAGCCACAACTCCGAAGCGGTCGTCTAGGGAGCGAGTCGAGACGTATCGGTCGTTCAGAACCGCGAAGTGCTTCTTGAAGACGGCGTAGTCTAAAAC
>WAPO01000166.1 GCA_015520705.1 Thermococcus sp.
GGAGGCATTGCAGAGTATCTCGACCTCGATCCCACCGTGGTGAGGGTGGCTTTTGTTGTGCTCTTCGTTTTCTCCCCTGTGACAATGAGCCTGCTGTATTTTCTGATGGCCCTTGTGATGCCCCCCGAAGGTGAGCCACATGAAAAGCCGCTGGATGCCAGAATAAATGAGATAGCCAATGAAACAAGGGAAATTCTTTCAAAAACCTCCGATGGGAGGAATTTGAAGACAATTGCACTTGTGCTGATACTTGTGGGCATAGCGGTTCTCCTGAAGCCATTCCTGCCGCCCATTCCGCTCACAGGAAGGCTGCTGATAGCCGCTGGGGCAATCCTGATCGCAAGGGGTGATTGAATGAGAACGTTCGGGTTCATTATGGTGTTCCATGGATGGAGCGCTTTCTGGGGAGCTATGCTGATGGCCTTAGGGTTATACATCCTTGGTGGAAACCTTTATCTGGTGGTGTGAATGGAGAGATGGAGAATCATCAAAGCATTTACCCTCGGGCCCTTGTTCGAAGCGTCAGTTCCCAAACCGGGAAATGTAAGCCGCTGCAGGGACTTCGATGACCTCACGTTCTACCACTTCCTCTCTGGCAACATCGCAATCATAGATATCCTCCACGAGGCCACGAAGGTCGGGAGGCTGATAAAAAACGGAACCTACAGGCTCAATGAGGCCGGTATAGGGGAGCTCATAAAAAGAGCCGTTCAGAATTCAAGGGCCGTCCAGGATTCCAATCCCAACTTCGGCGTTATAGCGCTCCAAATCCCCCTTGTTATGGCGCTTTCCATGTCGAGACACATCTACGAGGCCCGCGATGTGGTTAAGAGGCTGATAGATGAATCCACTGTGCGGGACACTATGGAGTTCTACAGGGCTATAAGAACCGCAAGTCCGAAGGGCGTTAAAAGCGGCGTTAAATATGATGTTTATTCCGAAAATGTGTTTGAGGAGCTTTTCAGGGACAGGATAAACCTGAAGAAGCTTGCAGAGCTGAGCTGCGGACGGGAACTCATATTCTGTGAATGGCTCACAGGTTACGAGCTGAGCTATAAAACCTTTATACGGCTTAAGGAGGTGCTGCAGGAGGAAAAGCTTGAAGCTGGCGTCCTCCGTGTCTTTCTGGAGCTCTTAAGCGAAATACCGGATACGCTGATAGCTAGAAAAGCAGGGAAGGATGAAGCGGAGCTCGTGAAGAAAAAAGCTGGGGAAGTTCTAAAAGGCAGAATGAGTGTGGAGGAATTCGATGCATTCCTGCGGGAGAAGGGGGATATAAGGAACCCTGGTAGCCTGGCGGATATAACGGCAGTAGCTCTGAGCCTCCTAATTCTCGATGGATTCAGGCTTGAAATGAAAGGCATCACTCCACGACTCTGAACCTCTTTGCTCCTCCAGCTCCAAAGCCGAGGCTTTTTGAATCAATAACAACCGCATCCTTCCCGAGCTCATCGACAACCCTGATCCTGAAGCCTGAAACCTCGCTGACACCTTCATTTCCACCGAACTCCTCATTCACCTGAGCCTTCAGGAACTCGTATGCTTCCTTTCCAAAGAGAACTATATCCGGTTCAAATCCCTCCATTTTAAGTTCGTTTGCCTTTTCCTCAACAGCACTCAGAACTCTGATAAGCTCTCCCCTCACGGTTACCACCTGGTATTCTCTGGAAACGTAAGGATTTAAAAGTTTCCGTCAGCCTGCTGGCTCTTCAGAAAGTAAAGAGAAAATTAAGGACCTATTCAATGATTTCAAAGGTATAAGTTACTTTAGCACCGCTCAGCTTGATATGGGCCGATGCGGAGCAGTATTTATCTTGGCTGAGTTCAATAGCCCTCTTTGCCTTCTCGGGATTGACGTTGCCCTTTATCCTGTAGTGTATATGCATTTTATGATAGATTCTTGGATATTCATCCCTTCTCTCGCCGCTTATCTCCACTTCAAGG
Organism: Thermococcus sp.; assembly: GCA_015520705.1. Lineage (GTDB taxonomy): Archaea > Methanobacteriota_B > Thermococci > Thermococcales > Thermococcaceae > Thermococcus. Next base: position 1,945 of record WAPO01000166.1, read on the forward strand.
CCCTCTATTGGTTCTCTCATTTTCTTTAGCATCATAACTATATCGTAGGCAGTGCATCCCGCGACGCTCAGGAGAAGAAGCCTCATTGGGCTTATTCCCCCGTCTCCAAGAATGACAGAGCATTTATCCCCATCCAGACTACCTATGAACTGATAATCCTTCACCCATTCAACCTTTCCCTTTACTTCATCACCCAATGGCATCACCATCCGAATTTGGACAAGAATTTTAAATGTCTTTCTGCAATCTTCAGTTATGTATATCCGGCCCTTCGACCCGTGGAGGTCAAAGCTCTGCACATGCCCCTTCAAATACACCCTCAATGTCTACACCGGCTGCGATCATGCCTGTGTTTACTGCTATATAACGAGCTATATTCCAAATGCCTTCCGTGTCAGGACAAAAGAAGGACTTCTGATCAAACTTGAGCGTGAGCTGAGAAGACTCGACAGACGGTTCATAGTCTCGCTCTCCTACTCCTCAGACCCATACCCGACAGTGGAGCGGGAGCTTGGAATAACCCGGAAGGTGCTTCAGCTTTTTGAGAGATACGGTGTGAGATGCATGATACTCACGAAATCGGACATATTTTCCCGTGATCTGGATATCCTCAGAAGGCTCAGATGCGCTGTTGGAATAACCGTGACCACAGTAGATGAGGATAAGGCCACCCTCCTTGAACCGAATGCTCCAAGGCCAAGCGCCAGAATTAAGGCCCTCAAAAAGGCTGCAAGGATGGGAATTCCGGTTTATGCCCGCATTGATCCCATAATCCCGTTCTACACATGGGAGGATTTTGAGGAGACGCTTGATGCATTGAGCTTTGTGCAGCACATAACGGTTTCAACCCTCAAGCTCAGGCCGGATTCCATGAAGAGGATGAAGGCCAAATTCCCCGGGCTGATGGCAAAACTGTGGCCGCTCTACGAGAAAGGGGAGCGCATAGGGGGTTACTATTACCTACCAGCAGAGCTCAGGTTTAAAATATTAAGGGAGGCCAGAAAAAAGGTGGAGGAAAAGGGAATTACGTTTGGTTCGTGTCGGGAGGGGTATTATTCTCATCCGACGTGCGATGGCTCTCATCTTGTTCCTCCTTAGCTGCCCGTATCTGGGCTTCCATCTCCCTCATCTCCAGCTCCCTCTTTATCTCCCTGTATTCTCCGGCTTCCCTTACGAGGGCATTGAAGAGAGGCTGCATCTCATCGAGGTATTCAGCCCACCACTGAACCCCTATTATAAATCCTTCTTTCCCCTCCACAGCCTCTATTATACCGTCAACTGTATGGGCCACAGGTTTGAGCCCTTCTCCAATTTTCTTTATTGCTTGGTGGTGGAAGCTATTGACACCGAGGAAGACTTCAGTTGTTCCCATTATGTCCAGAGCTTCTCTGAGAATCCTGTAAAGTTTTGAATCAACCTTGAGACGGATGTCGTGGACCTTATCAGTGGGATTCACCTTTGAGAATTCCCAGTCATGCTTCACTGCTCTCGGAATTTCCGCAGCTACGTCCTGATAGAGAGTCCCTCCAAATGCCACATTTATAACCTGAGCCCCTCTCCCTACTCCGAGCAGGGGAATGCCTTTTTCCGCAGCTGCTCTCACGAGGGTTATCTCGAACAAATCACGCTTGAGGTCAACATCCCTCATATGACTGGACGGATCCTCTCCATAGAACTTGGGGTGGATATCAGGCCCCCCTGTTAAAATAACACCATGCACGACATTTAAAACATCATCGAGTGTATCAATGTCATAATCAAACACTAGGGGTATTCCCCCAGCCTGCTTTACTCTCTTTAGATAGATGGTGTCTAAAACCAGCCTGCTATGTCGATCCAAAGGTGCAATTATCCCTATCATTGGTTTCACAAGAACCACCCCGTGGATGATAAACACAGGGAGTATAAAACCATTTTGCAAAAATAGAAGAAAAGTAAAAGCTCAGGCTTTTGAGATTTTAATCTCCTCTTTAATGACCTCTGCAAGCCTTTTGATGCCTTCTTTAATCTTCTCTTCTGGAACGTATGTGAAGTTCAGGCGCATTGTGTTCTTGACATCCCGGTGCGCAAAGAATGCTTCACCCGGGACGTATGCAACTCCCCTTGCCACTGCCTTCTCAAAGATCATCTTTGTATCAATGCCATCTGGTAAGATAACCCATACAAACATACCACCCTCTGGTTTTGTCCATCTGACACCTTCGGGCATGTACTCCTCAAGGGCCTCAAGCATTGCATTCCTCCTCGGCCTGTAGAACTCTATAATTTTTGGAATCTGTCTGTCGAGGTAACCATCAGCAACGTATTTCCACGCGATTACCTGGCTGAATGTATTTGTGCAGAGATCAATGGCCTGTTTGGCAATCTCTATCTTCCTTATGAAATGAGGCTCCGCGGCTATCCATCCAATCCTGAAGCCTGGAGCGAGTATCTTTGAGAATGTCCCGAGGTAAATGACCCTCCCTTCAGTGTCAAAGTGTTTTACAGGCTTTACAGGCTTTCCTGAATAGCGGAGCTCGCTGTATGGGTTGTCCTCAACGATCAGGAAGTCATACTCATGGGCGAGCTCAATAAGTTTTTTCCTCCTGTCCTCGCTCATGGTAACGCCCGCAGGATTCTGGAATGTCGATACAGTATAGACGAATTTAACTTTCTTCCCTTCGGCCTTCAGCTTCTTCAGTTTTTCTTCTAAAATATCAGTGATCATTCCGTTATCATCCATTGGAACCGATACGAATTCAGGGTCATAGTATCTAAATGCATTTAAAGCGGCGAGATACGTGGGAGCTTCAACAATAACTATGTCTCCTGGGTTTATGAAAGTCCTCCCAATGAGATCCAGTGCCTGCTGGGAACCCGCTGTGGTCATTATCTCGACCTTCGACATAGGAAGGTCATAGCGCTTTCTCATCCACTCCGCCAGAGCGAGACGGAGCGGGGTGTAGCCTTTGGTTGTGCCATACTGAAGTGCCTTATCCGCGTGTTTTTCAAGGACTTCCGTGGCTATTTTTTTGATGGTCTCAACAGGAAACGTCTCGGGAGCAGGCAGACCTCCGGCAAGTGAAATAATATCAGAACTCTCAACAAGCTTTAACAGCTCTCTAATCTCCGAAGCTTTCATACCAAGAGCCTTTTCCGAGAAATAAGCCTCGAAGTTGAGAGCTCCAGCTTCCAGCTTTTTCATGAGTTTCTCTTCCATCCCAACCCCTCCAAATGAACATTTTAGTCCATGTCACCAGTTCTATACATAGAAAGTTTGCGGCGATTAAATATAAACCTTTCTGCAATGGTCGTTAGTGAGGTTTATCTATGTAAAGACTTCTCTGGAAGTAATTTTATGAACATCAAAGTCCTTACAGAGTCATCAATGAACATCAGGATGCCAACATAATCAGTGAAGTATATAAACCCCAATACCTTAATTCAGGGTTACTGAAAGAGAGGTGATAAAAATGCCACTGGTTGAAGAGGTTCATGAGATAGCCAGGAAAATAAGTTCCATGGAAATCAGAGGAGCCGGCAAGATAGCCCGCTTTGCAGCCTATGCGCTCCAGGTGCAGGCTGAGAATAGCAGAGCGACGAACGTCGATGAGTTCTGGAGTGAGATGAAACAGGCGGCAAAGGTACTCTACGAGACGAGGCCGACGGCGGTTTCCCTGCCGAACGCGCTCCGTTACGTCATGCACCGCGGCAAGGTCGCCTACGCCAGCGGCGCCGACCTGGAGCAGCTCAAGTTCATCGTGGTAAACGCCGCCAAGGAGTTCATCCACAACTCGGAGAAAGCCCTTGAAAGGATAGGCGAGATGGGCGCGAAGCGCATAGAGGACGGCGACGTCATAATGACCCACTGCCACAGCAAGGCCGCCCTGAGCGTCATGAAGAGGGCGTGGGACATGGGCAAGGACATAAAGGTCATCGTCACCGAGACCAGGCCCAAGTGGCAGGGCAAGATAACGGCCAGGGAGCTGGCGGACTACGGCATCCCGGTCATCTACGTCGTCGATGCCGCCGCTAGGCACTACATGAAGATGACGGACAAAGTCGTCATGGGGGCGGACAGCATTACCGTCAACGGCGCGGTCATAAATAAGATTGGGACCGCTCTGATAGCGCTCACGGCCAAGGAGCACAGGGTCTGGACGATGATAGCCGCTGAGACCTACAAGTTCCACCCCGAGACAATGCTCGGCCAGCTCGTCGAGATAGAGATGCGCGACCCGACAGAGGTTATCCCCGAAGAGGAGCTTAAGACCTGGCCGAAGAACATAGAGGTCTGGAACCCGGCCTTCGACGTCACCCCGCCGGAGTACGTCGACGTCATCATAACCGAGCGCGGGATAATCCCGCCGAGTGCAGCGATAGACATCCTCAAGGAGGAGTTCGGCTGGGCTCTCAAGTACACCGAGCCGTGGGAAGATTAGATGCCTCTTTTTCTTTTTCAAAAATTGCCCAGATGCTTTTCCCAGGGACAGCATCACCCTTAAAAGCCTATACCCTTTTATATCTCTTAAGCGAAAAGAGGAAAGGTGATGAGAATGAAAGCATTCATAGCCGAGAATGTGCGCGGCATCTATGCCTTTGATGAGGACGGCAGTGTAATTGCCCACAGGACATTTGAAAACGCTGGAAGCCTCGATGCTATCCTCACCGGAGAGCTAACCGAGGAAATGCTGAACCTCCTCGAAGAGCTGAAAAGCAGGGGATATGATGAGGTTGTTTTTGAGCATCCTGAGCTGAGCAGAAAGGCAAACGAGCTCGGATTTAACGCTGATTTCGAGTTCCCGAATCCGGCCGGCGAGATTCTCAGGGAAAAGCCCGAGGAATTCTTAGGTGAGAACTGGTTTGAGGAGTACTTCAGGGCAGGGGTTGAGCTAACGAGGGCGAGGATACAGGAGCAGAGCGGTGCCAGAGATAAGATGGTCATTCAGGCGATAGAGGCTCTGGATGATATTGACAAGGTCACGAACCTCATGGTTTCAAGGCTCAGGGAGTGGTATTCACTGCACTTCCCCGAGATTGATGAGATTCTTCCAAAGCACCAGCAGTACGTGGTTTTTGTCAGGGAAGCCGGCCTGAGGGAGGAGATGAGCAGGGAGAAACTTGAAAGCCTCGGCCTCAGCGAGGGCAAGATTGAGAAGATTCTGGCCGCTAAGGACAGGTCAATGGGAGCTGTAATGGGCAGGAAGGACATCGAGATTATCCAGAAGCTTGCGGCGGAGATAGATGACCTCTACAAACTTAGAGAGCAGATAGAGGACTACCTCGAAGAGGCTCTGGATGACGTTGCTCCAAACCTCAAGGCCCTCGTGGGGGCCAAACTCGCGGCCAGACTGATAAGCCTTGCAGGCGGCCTCAAGGAACTTGCAATGATGCCTTCGTCAACGATACAGGTTCTTGGGGCGGAAAAAGCCCTCTTCAGGCACCTCCGCTCTGGAGCCAAGCCACCCAAACACGGAGTCATCTACCAGTATCCCGCAATAAACCGCTCGCCGTGGTGGCAGAGGGGCAAGATAGCGAGAGCTCTGGCAGGCAAGCTCGCAATTGCGGCGAGGGTTGACTACTTCTCGGGAGAATACATTGCTGAGGAGCTCAAACAGGAGATTGAAGCGAGGATCAGGGAGATAAAGGAGAAGTATCCGAACCCGCCCAAGAGGAAAGCCAAGCCTGAGAAGAAAAAGGAGAAGCCCAAGGGCAGGAAATTCAAGAAAGGCAAGAGAAAGAAGGAAAAGATGGAGAAAGGTAAAAAGAGGGAGAAGAAAGAGAAGAAGAGGAAAAAGAGGTGATATAAATGAGAATTAAAAAGCATAAGTTCCCGGGCGTTTATGTTTTCATAGATGAGGACGGGAGCGAGAAGATAGCGACGAAGAATCTCGTTCCCGGCCAGAAGGTCTACGGCGAGAGGCTGATCAAGTCGGAAGGTGAGGAGTACAGAATCTGGAATCCTAGGAGATCGAAGCTCGGCGCAGCAATACTGAACGGTCTGAAGAACTTTCCGATTAAGCCCAGTTCAAGGGTTCTCTACCTCGGAATAGCGAGCGGAACCACGGCAAGCCACGTGAGCGATATAGTCGGCTGGGATGGGAAGGTCTTTGGAATTGAGTTCTCGCCGAGGGTTCTCAGGGAGCTCGTCCCAATCGTGGAGGAGCGCAGGAACATTGTGCCGATCCTCGGAGACGCCACAAAGCCGGAGGAATACAGGGCGCTGGTCACGAAGGTTGACGCCATCTTTGAAGACGTTGCCCAGCCCACTCAGGCAAAAATCCTCATAGACAACGCCAAAGCCTATCTGAAGAGTGGCGGCTACGCAATGATTTCCGTTAAGAGCAGGAGCATAGACGTGACGAAGGAGCCGGAGCAGGTCTTCAAGGAGGTCGAGAAGGAGCTCTCAACTTACTTCGAGGTCGTTGAGCGCTTAAGCCTCGAGCCCTATGAGAAAGACCACGTGCTTTTCGTCCTCAGGAAGCCCTGACTTCCTTTTGCTTTATTAAAATGCAGAAATAAAAAAGCCTCAGTCCCTGCCTTTTGGCAGGTGAGGGATTATCCAGCTAAGAAAGCTGTCCATGCTCCTCGTCTGTATGTACAGTGTCCCAGTGCCGTGGAATTCTGCAACGAGCCCTTCTCCGCTGAAAAGTGTGCTCTTAAGGCCGCCAACACGCTTCACCCTGAAGTCCAGCCCCTCGCTGAAGGCCACCATGTGGCCGGTGTCTATTACAAAGTGCTCATCGTGCAGCTCCTTTCTGTATATCGCCCCGAAGCTTGAGAGGAACACCACGCCCTTTCCGCTCATCTTGAGCAGGAAGAGCCCTTCCCTTCCAAAGAAGGTTTTTGCACCTCCCCATTTTGTGTCTATGCTTATCCCCTCACTGCTGGCAAGAAAAGCCCCGCTCTGGGCATAGAGCGTTCCGTCCAGCTCAAAGGCCTCTATGTCTCCCGGATACGATGGAGCCAGCCCCAGAGTTCCGGTTCCACCTTCTGCCCGGAACGTGTTGATGAAGAAGCTCTCACCGCCGAGCATCGAGCGCTTTAGGGCACCGAATACACCGCCCTTTGCTTTGGTCTCAAGCTTTATGTTCGGGCTCATATGAACCATTGCTCCGGCCTCTGCCTGAAGGGCCTCCCCGGAGGAAAGCTCCACCTCAAGCAGGGAGAAGCTCGGCCTGTGGTTTATCTCGTATTTCAAAAACATCACCTGCTATTTTTATGCGCCTATGCCTTATATACCTCTGTATCGTTAATCGTCGAAAGACTCTTTTACTTTTACCGAAAGACTTTTATAATGGCCGGGTTTAGCAATAAAAGAACATTTGAAGCTCAACTCTTATGTAGGTGATGCCCATGGGAAAACTGCTGAAACCTGTTAAGGATGTCGGTATAGTCGGCTACGGCGCATATGTGCCGATGTACAGAATCAAAAACGAGGAGATAGGAAGGGTCTGGGGAGTTTCGAGCTTTCCAATAAAGGAGAAATCCGTCCCGGGTCTGGACGAGGATGCGATAACCATCGGAATTGAAGCTGCAAGAAATGCACTGAAAAGGGCCCGGATTGACCCCAAATTAATAAGGGCGCTCTGGTTTGGAACTGAATCGAAGCCCTACGCGGTTAAGCCATCAGCAACCGTCATAGCGGAGGCAATCGGTGCAACGCCTGAACTGGATGCGGCCGATTTTGAGTTTGCATGTAAAGCCGGAACCGAAGCCCTCCAGGCGGCTATAGGATTTGTGGGAAGCGGAATGGCCGAATACGCCATGGCCATAGGTGCAGATACATCACAGGGTAGGCCGGGCGATCACCTGGAATTCACAGCAGCGGCTGGAGGAGCAGCCTACATAGTTGGCGAGAGGAGCAGTGAAACGCTTGCATACTTCGAGGGGAGCTACTCCTACGTTACGGACACGCCTGACTTCTGGAGGAGGCAGCACGAGCACTATCCGAGGCACGGGAACAGATTCACCGGCGAGCCAGCATACTTCCACCAGATAATAAGCGCCGCCAAGGGCCTTATGGAGGAGCTCGACTACTCGCCAAGCGATTTTGACTATGCAGTCTTCCACCAGCCCAATGTCAAGTTCCCGCTCACGGTAGGCAAAATCCTTGGAATTCCCAAGGAGAAAATCCTTCCAGGACTGCTCAGCGGCATCATAGGAAACACATACAGCGGAGCAACGCTCGTTGGGATAAGCGCTGTCCTCGACGTTGCAAAGCCCGGAGATAGGATTCTGTGGGTTAGCTTTGGCTCGGGCGCTGGAAGCGACGCCTTCAGCCTCGTTGTTCAGGATGCCATTGAGGAGAAGAGGGATTTAGCTCCAAAGACCATGGACTACGTGAACAGGAAGAGATACATAGACTATGCGCTGTATGCAAAGGCAAGGAGAAAGTACATAATCTGAGGTGGTGAAAATGGAGAGGCCTGTCATAATCGGTGTTGGGATGACCCCTGTCGGGGAGCACTGGAGGCTCTCCCTGAGGGAGCTTGCTGTGGAGGCACTTCTGAATGCAATGGACGATGCCGGAGTGGATGCTGTTGATTCCCTTTACGTTGGAAACATGATTTCAGGCTCATTTGTGGAGCAGGAAAACCTCGGTGCGCTCATAGCGGACTGGGCAGGTCTGGGCAACATCCCTGCGGTCAAAATTGAAGCCGCCTGTGCGAGTGGCGGTGCGGCAGTTCAGGAAGGGGCGAAGGCCGTGATGAGCGGTCTTGAGGATGTTGTTGCAGTTGTAGGCGTTGAGAAGATGACGGATGCTTGGCCCAGCGATGCGACACGCTATCTGGCATATGCTGCCGACGCTGAGTATGAACACTTCCACGGGGCGAGCTTTGTCGCTCTAAACGCCCTTATAATGAGATACTACATGAAAAGATGGGGATACACAGAGGAAGACTTGGCCCTGTTCGCTGTCAACGGCCATGCCAACGGAGCGAAAAACCCCTATGCGATGTTCAAGAGGCCGATAACGGTGGATACCGTGATGAGAAGCCCCTACATAGCCGACCCGATAAAGCTTTTTGATGCCTCCCCTGTCTGCGACGGTGCAGCGGCGGTTATAATAACCACGAAGGAGAAGGCCAAGGAGCTCGGGGTTCCCAGAGAGAGGTGGGTCGAGATTGCGGGCTTCTCAAGGGCAATAGACACCATCAACCTTGCAAACAGGGACGACCTGCTCACGCTGAAGGCCGCGAGAATTGCCTCAGAGAGGGCCTATAAGATGGCCGGGGTAACAGTCAGGGACATTGACCTCTTTGAAGTCCACGATGCCTTCACAGTCATGGCCGCCCTCAGCCTCGAAGCCATCGGTGCAGCTGAGAAAGGGAAGGGTGCAATGCTGGCAAAGGAAGGGCAGATTGCCATAGACGGGGATTATCCAATCCAGACGATGGGAGGTCTGAAGTCCAGGGGACACCCCGTTGGAGCAACAGGGGCCTATCAAACCGTTGAAGCAGCCCTCCAGCTTCGCGGCGAAGCACCCGACGGAATACAGGTGCCCGACGCTGAAATTGCCCTGACCCAGAATATAGGTGGAACGGGTTCGAATATAACAATCACAATTTTGAGGAGGGTCTGAAATGGCTAAACCGATGCAGGTTGCCAGATACTGGAGGCATTTTAAGGAGAAATACCGCCTCATCGGAGGAAAATGCGAGAACGGTCATGTTTTCTTCCCCAAACGCTCAGTCTGCCCTGTCTGCGGCAGCAGGAACATAGAGGACTTCCAGTTCAGCGGAAAAGGGAAGGTTCTCAGCTGGACAATAGTGAGAAACCCGCCGAGCGGCTTCGAATACTACAAACCCTTCCCCCTCGCACTGGTGGAGCTTGAGAAGGGGCCTGTTGTTCTTGCCCAGCTCACGGATGTTGCGCCTGATGAGATTGACTTCGGCATGGAGGTCGAGATGGTAACCAGAAAGGTCAGGGAGTTCGGCGAGGACGGAATAATCCTCTATGCATACAAGTTCAGGCCTCCGGTGAAGTGAAGCCAGGTTTATTTATTTTTCCCATCAATCTTTTTTGATGGGAGGATGGAATCACCACCTTTCCGCAGGTCTTTCACCATTCTGACCCATATCCCGCTCTGTCCTACCTTCCTGAAGCCGTATTCCTCATAAAAGCGCATGGCTCCCTCGTTCTTCTCGCCAACCCAGAGCTCTATCCTGTCATTGTGCCTGCTTAGATACTCAAGGCACTTCTCCATCAGTCTGTGCCCTATCCCGTGCCCCTGATATTTCCTGTCAACGACGAACTCGTGAATCGCCCCGACAACCCTGTCCTCATACCTGCTGAACCAGTCGTTGTCGCACACGATAAAGCCCGCTATCTCACCGCCTACCTTTGCAACAAAAAAGCCATCTCTGGCCTTATTCCAGCACCATCTGAGATATCTCTTGGCATAACTCTCTCCCTCTCCGCCATATTCCCGCATCCCCTCATAGCCCCTCATATAAATTTCTATGAGCCTCTCAAGGGTTTCCTGATCGAGCCTTTTGAGCCTCTCTATCCTAATACCTTCTTCCGTCATCATTCTGAATTTGTGGGGATGGATTTATAAAAGCTAACCATCAATCTAAGCTCAGGAAGGAGAAGGTGGTTTTGATGGGAAGAGCGAAGCCCAAAATCTGTGAGATTTGCGGTGCAACAATAAAAGGGCCCGGACACACGATAAGGATTGAAGGAGCAGAGCTGCTCGTCTGCGACAGCTGTTACAGGAAATACGGCAGGAAAAAGCCCGGAACATTCAGCGTCATGCCGACGGGACGGGAGCCGAGGAGGAGGACGTATTCAAGGCCCAGAGTGCAGCAGAAGCCGAGAAGGGAGAGGCCGCTTTATACAGAGGAAATCGTTGAGGATTATGCGGAGAGGGTCATGCGGGCAATCCAGAGGAGCGGAAAGAGCTATGAACAGCTTTCCCATGAGGTCGGTCTCTCGATGAACGACCTTCGTGCTATAGCGCACGGCTACCGTGAGCCCACCATAAAGGAGGCCAGAAAGCTGGAGAGGTTTTTCAAGATAACCCTCATCGAACGGGTTGAGGAGATGCCGAGGGAAAAAGCCACGATACCCAAGGAATACGAACCGACCCTCGGGGATGTGGCAAATATCAAGATCAGAAAGAGGAAGAAGTGAAACTAAGTCCTACTATCTTCCTCTCTTTTGGACTCCTCAGCCTTCCTCTTCTTCGGGGGATGGAAGCCCTTAAGCTTTTCGAACGTTCCCCACAGCCTGAGGAGCTCCCTGTGCACCTCCGTATCCGGAGGAATAACGAGGATATGCGCCGGGGGATGTATGTCCATCAGCCTTCCTATCGCCTTTGCAGGCGGGAGGTCTATCTGAGCGACCACGTGAGCATTAAAGCGTTTCCTCGGCTTCTCTCCGGAAATCTTCTCAAATGCCCAGTCAGAAAGTGCAGGAGGAATTATCCTTGGAGCTCCTCTGATGCTCATCCCCCCGTATCTCACGAGGTCAGCCAGAGCCGTGCTCGCTTTCTGAAAGTTGTCAGTCCTTACTAAAACCATCGTGTTTAACATAATCCCACCAGCCCTAACTTCCATCACCTGCTTTTAAGCATGTTGGCTGAAAGCTAAAGCTGCTAAGGCCTAAAGGTAGAGCTTCACTCTAAAGCTAAACTTTAAAAACCCCTGAGGATAGTTTATAAAGGGTTTTTAAACCCACCATCCGGGGGTGTAATACATGGTAGATATGAGCAAGGTAAAGCTTAGGATTGAGAATATCGTCGCCTCTGTGGACCTTTTTACATCGCTAAACCTTGAGAAGGTCATTGAGATTTGTCCGAACTCAAAGTATAATCCCGAGGAGTTTCCCGGGATAATATGCCGTTTTGATGAGCCTAAAGTTGCACTCCTGATCTTCAGCTCAGGAAAGCTCGTCGTTACCGGAGCAAAAAGCGTTGAAGACATAGAGAGGGCTGTCCAGAAGCTCATTCAGATGCTCAAGAAGATAGGGGCGAAATTCGCAAGGGCTCCACAGATAGACATCCAGAACATGGTTTTCAGCGGGGATATAGGGATGGAGTTCAACCTCGATGCCGTCGCTCTGAGCCTCCCCAACTGTGAATATGAACCAGAGCAGTTCCCCGGCGTTATCTACCGCGTGAAGGATCCGAGGGCTGTCATTCTGCTGTTCTCATCCGGAAAGATAGTGTGCTCCGGAGCAAAGAGCGAGCACGATGCCTGGGAGGCCGTAAGGAAGCTCCTCAGGGAGCTTGAGAAATACGGTCTGATTGAGGAAGAGGAGGAGTTCTGAGGGGGCTGTATGCTCCGCATCTTTTATTCCCCTGTTTTTAAAGACCATAGGCCCAGCGTCTATCACCCTGAGAGGCCCGAAAGGCTTGATACTGCTGTAGATGCCCTGAAGGCCCGCGGTCTCTGGAGAAATGTGGCAGAGCCTGAAATGGCTTCACTGGATGATCTTCTTGAGGTGCATTCCAGGGAATACGTCGAGCGAATACAGAACCTCTCCGGGAGCTTTTCCATGATTGATCCCGACACATACGTTTCCCCGGGAACTTGGGAGGCGGCGCTGAAGGCTTTTGGAGCTGCCAGAGAAGCAGTTTTTTCTGCATCTGGACATAAGGGAATTTATCTCGCCCTCGTCCGGCCTCCAGGACATCATGCCGGAAGAAATGGGAGAGCATTCAGCGCACCGACTCTGGGCTTCTGCATCTTCAACAGCGTTGCAGGAGCGGCTAAGCTCGCTGAAGAGCTTGAAGGAGAGGCTGTTGTTATAGACTTCGATGCCCACCACGGCAATGGAACTCAGGAAATTTTCTGGAAAAACCCGAATGTGATACACATAGACCTCCATGAGAGGGACATCTACCCATGGAGCGGCTACGAGCATGATGCAGGTGGAAGAGGGGCAGAGGGGAGCAAGATAAACATCCCGATGCCGCACCGCGCCAGAGACGACGACTACATCCTGGCATGGCGAGGAATAGTCCTTCCGATTCTGGAGGAGCTTGAACCGGAGGTCGTTGTGATTTCAGCGGGCTTTGATGGCTTTCTCGGCGAAAGCCTCACGACCCTCCAGCTTACGGAGAGGTTCTTTTCCTATGCCGGCTCAACGCTCTCCTCTTACTCCCTCGCTGTGATCCTTGAGGGAGGTTACTCCTCCGGGCTGAAGAAAGGGCTGCCGGCTTTTATTGACGGTTATCTCCACGGCGATATTCAGGAAGAGCCCATAAAACCTAGCTATGAGGCGATAAGGGCTGTTGAAACCGTAGCCGAAATCCAGAGCGAGTGGTGGGGAGTGCGGCTTACCTAAGGCACGCTAGTGCATAATTTATGACACTTGGGCAACTCACCAAAAAGACAAAGGAATAAGCGGGGCCATCAAAGCCCCAGAATATTCTTAGCGGCCTTTATTCCAAGGTCGAAGGCTTTCATGTTCATATCAACGGCCTTCGGCGGAACGCTGAGCCTTATGACCTCCCTGACGTGCTCCGCATCGAGCGGGAACTCTGGAACCTGCGTTAGAGCACCGATGAGAACGGTGTTGGTTGTAACGACGTGCCCAGCCTTTATTGCAAGCTCCTCAGCGTTGAAGCCTATCCACTTGGCCTTGAACTCTTCCTCGACTATCTTCCGTATCTCCCCTAACTCAGGATAGCGGGCCTTGCCCATCGAAACCTGAACCGGAACGATGGGTTTGGTGTTGACGACGACCATTCCGCCCTGTTTGAGGTAGTTGATATACCTGAGAGCCTCGACCGGCTCGAATCCGATGATGACATCACCCTTTCCTTCAGGAACCATCGAGCCGTAAACCTCGTCGCCGAAGCGCACGTAGGAAACGACGCTTCCAAAGCGCTGGCTCATTCCGTGAACCTCACCCATCCTCACCTTGTAGCCGGCGTGAAGGGCGGCCCAGCCAAGGATGTTGGCAGCGGTCAAAACACCCTGGCCTCCGACACCGGTGATGACTATGTTGTACTCCTTAATCGGCTTCATTCCTCTCCCCCCTCGGGCTTGAAGGCATCAAATGGACAGATCTGCGCACATCCGCCGCAGCCCCAGCACATGCTGGGCTCGATCCTCGCCTGCTTCTTCTCCTCGTCCCAGTAGATGGCCGGACAGCCGTAGGCGTTGATACATATCTTACAGCCTGTACAGGCATCCTCATCGACGTAGTAGATTGGCCACTTCTCGCCCCTGCGCCTCATCTGGCCTATCCTGTAGAGGGCACAGACCTGTCTTGAGACAACGACGCTGACTCCTTCGACCTCAAGAGCCTTCTTTACAGTCTCGTAGGTGGCCTTTATGTCATAGGGGTCAACAACTGCCACGAAGTCGGCACCCATAGCCTTTGCAACGTCCTCTATCGGGATCCTCTTACCTGGGCCGTGCGGCGTTTGTCCAGTGCTCGGGTTCGGCTGGTCGCCGGTCATTGCCGTGACAAGGTTGTCGAGGACGACTATGAGCACGTTGGACCTGTTGTAGATGGCATTTGCCAAGGCGGGAAGACCTGTGTGATAGAAGGTTGAGTCACCTATGGTGGCAACGATGGCCTTCTTCTCCTTCTTCCTCCCCTCCTCACTTAAGCTTCCGTGCTGAGCTATCTCAAGGCCGTGGGCGATGCCGATTGAGCCGCCCATCGCGACGGTGGTGTCAACCGCATTGAGCGGCGGGAGCAGACCGAGGGTGTAACAGCCTATGTCGCTTGGATAGATGCCCCTGGCGCGGGTGGCCTTTTTTATGGCATAGAAGCTGTTCCTGTGCGGACATGCCGGGCACAGTGAAGGTGGTCTCGGCGGGACTATCTCAAGGGCCTTGCTGTACTTTGCATCGAGCTCCTCATAGTTGAGAGGGGTCTCGATTCCAAGGAACTGGGCTATAGCAGTCACAGCCCTCCTGGTGGTCATCTCATAGATGCGTGGAACGAGATCCTTTCCGTGGATAGGTATTCTAAGCCCCTTATCGTAGGCCCAGGTCTTGACCTGCTCCTCAACTACCGGTTCGAGCTCCTCGACAATGAGAACCTTCTCGAGGCCGTCCATGAACTTCTCAAGCAGACCGTAGGGAACCGGGAATGGGGTTCCGAGCTTGAGAACCTTGACGTTCTCAACACCGAGCCAGTGAAGTGCCTCCTTAACGTAAGAGTAACTCAGGCCCGGAGCGATTATGCCAACCTTAGCATCTTCCTTACCTTCTATCCAGTTGAATGGACAGTCGCTGAGCTCCTCCCTAATGCGTTCGATCTTCTCAAGTATCTGCGGATGGAACTCTCTTGAGTGAGCAGGGATTGCAACAAATCTCTTTGGGTTCTTCTGGAATTTTCCGAATTTTCTTTTTCCACTCTTTATTTCCTCTGGAAGCTCGCCGAGAACGACGTCGCCCCTTGCGTGGGAGCTCCTTGTGGTTGTCCTGAGAATGACAAAGTGCTTGAACTTTTCGCTCAGATCAAAGGCATATTTTACCATTTCCTTGGCTTCTTGGGGTGAGCTCGGTTCAAGGGCAGGAACGTTGGCAAATTTTGCATAAACCCTTGTGTCCTGCTCGTTCTGACTGCTCCATTGACTCGGATCGTCGGCGACCATTATAACGAAGCCACCCTCGACACCCATGCCAACAGAGCTGAGGAATGTATCCGCCGCAACATTAAGTCCAACGTGCTTCATTGCCGTCATTGCCCTGACACCTGTCCAGGCGGCAGCTAACGCTGTTTCAAAGGCGATCTTCTCGTTGGTTGAATACTCCATATAAACCCCGGCCTTTTTGGCAACGATAGCCATAGTGTCGGTTAGCTCTGAACTTGGAGTTCCAGGATAGGCGGCAAAAACCGCTATGTTGGCCTCAAGGGCACCCCTGGCTATCGCCTGGTTGCCCAGCAGCAAAACCTTCTCCCCGGGTTTATCCCATAAAACCATGTCCGTAACCTTCGCCATCCAAAATCACCTCATTCCTCCTTTATAACTCCGGTATTTCTGGCAAACTCCGCAAGCGCATAGGCGGCTGAGGCCACATCCTCCGGCCGCTCATAGCTCGGGATTCCATTCTTCTCAAGAACCTCCTTGGCGGGCTCGCTAACGTAGCCAGCCATAAACAGACCGAGAACCGGCTTGCCATTGTTGACCTCCTTCATGGCCTTGATAACTCCCTCAGCATGCTCCGTCTGTGTCATTCCGGCAAAAGTCGGGACGACACAAATTGCTATGAGCATATCGACATTTGGATCGCTCAAAAGGAGCTTTGCAGTCCTGTAGTAGTCCTCTCCTCTGGCGCTTGCTATCATATCCACAGGATTCTTAACAGCCGCCATCGGCGGAAGGAACGAGCGGAGTTCCTCAATCGTCTTCTCCTCAAGATTCGCGAGCTTCAGACCGTACCTATCAATTGCATCGGCCGTCAGGACTCCCGGGCCGCCGGCATTGGTCATTATTGCAACCCTCTTCCCTCTGGGCAGGGGCTGGGTGAATGCCCTCGCCATGCTGAGCATGTCGTCAATTGTTTCGGCGACAAGAACCCCGCTCTGCTTGAAAGCAGCTTCATAAATGCGCCAGCTTCCTGCGAGAGAGCCTGTGTGGCTTGATGCAGCTCTCGCGCCGCTCTCGCTCTTCCCCGCCTTGAGAACTATGACGGGTTTTTTTCTGCTGACTTCCTTTGCAACCCTCATGAAGCGCCTTCCATCTTTCAGACCCTCAATGTAAAGCGCTATGGCCTTGCTCTGCTCGTCATCTGCCAGCGCTTCCATTAAATCCGCAAAATCCAGATCCGCCATGTTTCCTATGCTCACAAACTTTGAGAAGCCTATCCCCTCTTTAATCGTCTTGTAGAGGATTCCGGCACCAAGGGCTCCGCTCTGGCTGATGAAGGCTATATCTCCCTTCTTGGCGTTCATGACAAATGTGGCGTTCATGCTGTTGTGGGTGTTCATTATCCCAACGCAGTTCGGGCCGACTATTCTCATCCCGTAGTTGTGGGCTATCTCGACGAGCCCGCGCTCCTCCTTCTTTCCTTCTTCGCCGACCTCGCCGAAGCCGGCTGTGATAAGGATTATTCCCTTGACGCCCTTCTCACCGCAGTCGATTACTGTCTGCTTGACGAAGCGTTTTGGAACCACTATAACTGCGAGCTCCACCTCATCGGGTATCTCTCTGATGTTTTTGTAGGCTTTAATGCCCTGAACGACTTCATCTTTGACATTTACTGGATAAACCTTTCCATCTTTATAACTCCTGAGATTTTTGAAGACTTCATAACCGAGCTTGAGAGGATCATTTGAAGCTCCTATAACGGCAATAGCCTTTGGCGTGAAGAAATAGTCAAGCATTTTTACAATCACCGTATCGAACCTCGGTGAAAGTCTATATAAGCTTTCCTAAGGAGTGCTATGAGGCATTTTTGGGCACGAATAGGTAAAAACAAAGCTTCAATGAGCATAAAAAAGCATCAATGAATAAAAACAGAAAAAAGACTGGGCCTTCTCTTTTAGCAGTAATAGTAAATACCGTGGAATATCCAAGCTCCACTTGAGAACATGGTGATAACACCAATAACAGTATAATAGTGCTGAAAATAGCAACATAACATTTAAATATATGAATTGATGTTACTATATTCGAATTTAGTAACATGGAGGATGGAGTTATGAATTATGAAGCTTGCACAGGCTGTAGCCAATATCCGAGGATAACTAGAGATGCCCTGTTTTTAGAGTTCAATGCTGAGAATGGTGATTATGTAGGGTATGACAGTGCTGATATCCCACCAGAATCAATATTGCTTAAGTGTTAGGGATAGGTGATCAATATGGGGATGAAAGAAGAAATCAGGAACTATTGGAATTTAAGGGCATATACTTTTGATAGTTCCCCAAGCCATGTATCTTTACCAGAAGTCTGGAGAGAAATATTAAGCGATGTGTTCAGAGATAAACTCAAAATACTTGATGTCGGAACAGGAACAGGCTTCATAGCTTTGAGGCTTGCTGAGCTCGGCCATAAGGTTGTAGGGGTTGATTTCTCGAAGAATATGCTAAAGATTGCAGAAAAAAAGGCAGAAAAAGCCGGGCTTAAAATTGAGTTTATCCATGGGGATGCAGAAAAATTGCCTTTTAGGGATGGATCTTTTGATGCTGTGATATGCAGGCATCTCCTCTGGACACTGCCAAATCCCCAAAAAGCTGTAGCTGAATGGAGTAGAATTGTACGAGAAGGAGGAAAAGTGGTTGTGATTGAGGGGAGATGGGAAAACAGATCAAAGATTAGAAGCATGCTAAGGGATATTGCGGTTCTCCTTCATGAACGACATAATCCATGGAAAATCGAGCATTATAGGAAGGAGATAATTAAATACCTCCCTCTCTACGGCGGTTCCAGCTCAGAGAGAATTGTTGAGCTATTTGAGAACGCTGGTCTTTCGCGAATCTCAGTAAGAGACCTGAGATGGATTAGGGAACTACAGAGAATGAGTCTCCCTCCTCTCTATCGCATTGCATGGAATAATAGAGAATACTTCCTCGTAGAAGGTTATAAGGAGGTGAAAAAATGAAAAAATTAATCTTGTTGCTAGTTTTTTTGCTTATTTCTAGCATCCTCAGTGCAGGGTGCATTGGAGAGAAGGGTACAATGAATCCAACCGAAAACACACATCCTTCGGCGGTAACTTCAGAAAAGAAGTCTATAGTCATAACAGATTTGGTAGGAAGAGAAGTAATGGTCAAAGTGCCAGTCGAAAGAGTTGTCCTTCTCTATGGACTGGAAGACTATGCCGCAGTCGGTGGAGAGGATGCCTTGAAAAGGCTTGTAGGCATAAACGCTTGGAGATACAAGAAGTACAGGCCTGACTGGTGGCAGTATTGGGTCAGGAATTATCCAGAAATAAAAGAACTACCAGATGTTGGACAACCCGGGAAAAGCTTCAAGGCTGAAGAGGTTATAGAACTTAAGCCAGATGTTGTTATAGCGGATGCTTCTATGTACAAGTATATGCAGGAAGACGTAAAGAGATTTGAAAAGGCAGGAATACCGATTGTTTTTACTGATTATTTTCCGCATAGTGATAATATCGATGAGCTATTTGAAGAAGCTAAGAGGAGCACTATGATACTTGGAAAGCTTTTAGGAAAAGAGGATCGGGCTCAAAAGCTTGTGCAGTTTTTTGAAGATCAGTTTAATATTGTTCTGAACAGGACAGAGAACATTAAAAACAGACCAAAAGTTATTGTGTTTGCTACATGGTCTCAATGGAGGGCATATGGAAAGAAGGGAATGTACAACTTCTGGATAAAATTAGCGGGAGGCAGAAATATAGCTGAGAATATATCCGGTTTCAGTGGTGATGTAAATCCTGAGTTTGTGATCAGAGAAAATCCCGATGTTATAGTTTTCACATGCAACAATAACTTTCCAAGCGGACAGAGAGTTGCCATAGGCTACACAGTTGATAATACGAGCACAGCTAAGAAGGCATTAAAAGAGCTGATAAACAGACCCGGATGGCAAGATCTAAAGGCAATACAGGATAGGAGGGTTTACCTCATCCATCATGGAATCTCCCATGGGCACATATTTGAGTTTGTATGCCTCCAATACATAGCAAAGTGGCTTCATCCAGAGTTATTCGGAGATTTAAATCCAGAAAAAAACCTGAAGAAGTTTTACGATGAATTTATGCCGTATCCACTTAAAGGGATATGGGCTGTTGGGCTTAAGGATCCATGACGCATAGGTGTATTATGATGGGCAGAGAAGAGAGTTATCACAGAAATGCTGTTGAGATCTACAGGAGCGTGAGTGGTAAAAAATCTATCTTTTTGCTTCTTTTTACCCTTGCATGTCTGCTGGTATTTATAACAGATATCTCGATGGGTCCAGCATGGCTTCCAATTAAAACTATATTTATGGGCGTGTTCTCACCGGAATCTATTGATAAAACAAGCCGTGTCATAATCTGGGCAATAAGGCTTCCCACAGCAATAATGGCGGTAGTTGTGGGTGCTGCCCTTGGAATCGCCGGAGTGGAAATGCAGACAATTCTGAACAACCCTCTGGCAAGTCCATATACACTTGGTGTATCTGCCGGTGCTGGCTTTGGTGCAGCACTGGCGCTTATCCTTGGAGTTGGAATAGTTCCACATGAAGGGGAATTTTTTGTCCCAGTGAATGCATTTTTCTTTGCCCTTCTTACTAGCATGGGCATATATCTTATCGCTAAGATAAAAGGGGCTACAACAGAAACCATGGTTCTTGCAGGAATTGCACTACTGTTTCTCTTTCACTCCATGCTGGCTCTTCTCGAATATACCGCCTCTGAAGAGGCTCTACAGGCGATAGTTTTCTGGCTATTTGGGAGTCTACTCAAAGCCACGTGGAGAAAGGTAGGTATAACTTTTGTTGTGCTGCTTTTTGTTGCTTTGCTCTTGATAAAAGATGCTTGGAGGCTTACGACTCTAAGGCTGGGAGATGAAAGGGCAAAAAGCCTGGGGGTTGATGTTGAGAAATTAAGGCTGAAGGTGCTAATTTTAATCTCACTTCTCACTGCTATCGCTGTGTGCTTTGTTGGAACCATAGGTTTTGTTGGCCTTGTTGGTCCCCATATGGCCAGGATGCTTGTTGGAGAAGATCAGAGATACCTTCTGCCGATGTCGGCTCTTGGAGGGGCGTTTATTCTATCTACAGCATCACTTTTTAGTAAAATTGTTGTTCCGGGTACTATTTTTCCGATCGGTATTATCACTTCATTTGTTGGCGTGCCATTCTTCATGTTTCTAATCCTAAAGCGGAGGAGGGGTTTCTGGTGAGGGTGGAAGTGAAGAATCTGTGGTTTGGATATAACTCAACACCTGTTTTAAAAAATATAAGTATAGAAGCATCACCAGGTAAGGTTACTGTCATCATTGGACCAAATGGCGCAGGAAAATCCACACTTTTAAAATGTATTGCTGGCTTGTTGAAGCCTAGCGGGAGGGTTCTGCTTAATGGAAAAGAATTTAGAAGGGAACATATTTCCAGACTTATAAGCTACATTCCCCAGGATCATTCAATTGGAGTAGTTCTAACTGTCTTTGAGACGGTTCTTTTAGGGAGAATTAACTTCCTATCATGGAGGATTAACAAGAGGGATTTAGAAATTGTGATGAGAGTCCTCAGAGAGTTAAGAATAGAGGGATTGGCCTCTAGGTATATTAGCGAGCTGAGTGGTGGGCAGAGGCAGATGGTGTTTATAGCCCAGGCACTGGCCAGAGAACCGAAAGTTCTCCTTATGGATGAGCCAGTTAGTAACTTGGACATCAGACATCAACTAGAAATTCTTAACCTGATAAAGAAGGTCACAAAAGATAACACCATGACAACCATCCTTGTATTGCATGATTTAAATTTGGCTGCACGATATGCTGATGAGCTTATAGTGTTAAGGAAAGGAGAGGTCTATAACCGGGGGAACCCCAACTCAGTTCTAACTGAAGACATGATAAGAGATGTTTATGGAGTTCACGCGAAAGTTGGAAATGATGGCGGTGTGCCACAGGTAACTCCTCTTAAACCACTCGCAAATGGAGAACGGTTAATGGAGTGGGAGAGAACGGAAAAAGTAAATACGTGGCTCCAAGCTGCACACCTATCAACATTATGTGGAAAAGATAACTCTAGGAAAAAAGCCAACACAAGGTTATGAAAGCTGCGAAATGCTTAAGTAATAACCTGAGGTTATTATATCCGGTGGTGGAAATGGTGAAGATCAGGTTTCTGGGTCATGCCGCCTTTGAGATTGAAGGGAGCAAGAGAATTCTCATTGACCCGTTTCTGACAGGGAATCCAGCCGCAGCAGCAAAGCCTGAAGACTTTGACAGCGTTGATTTAATCCTCGTTACCCACATGCACGGCGACCATGTCGGTGATACCGTGGAAATCGCCCAGAATACAGGGGCAAAGATTGTGGCGATGTATGACATAGCAAACTACCTCGTGGAGAAGAGGAGGAACATAACGACAGTGGGGATGAACTACGGCCCCACAGAGGTCGATGGTGTGAAAATCGTTCAGGTTCCGGCCTGGCACTCAAGCGGCGGGGAAGAGGGCTTCATGGTCGGCAATGCCTGCGGCTATATTGTGGAACTTGACGGCGTGACAGTATACCACGCCGGTGACACGTTCGTCTTTAAGGACATGGAGCTGTTTGGGGAGCTCTATGGGATTTATGTTGCCCTGCTGCCGATAGGAGGCCACTTCACCATGGGGCCAATGGAAGCGGCAAAGGCAGTTGAGCTTCTGAAGCCCAGATATGTAATCCCAATGCACTACAACACATGGCCTCCGATTGCAAAAGACCCTGAGGAGTTCAAGAAGCTTGTTGGGGACAAAGCGGAAGTTGTAATCCTCAAGCCCGGAGAAACCTTCGAGCTTTGAGGTTTTGAAAAACCTTTTAAGTTCCTCATTTTACTTCTTCTTTGGTGATAGGGTTGAAGAAAACACCTTTAATCATGCTCCTGCTCATACTCGTTATCACACCTCTTTTGATTCCTCCGGCACATGCCGCCGGCGAGGAGAAGAAGTATGACCTCATAATCGTGAGAAATGATGATTTAATCGATTACATAGTAGCACTGCCCTATGCCAAACGGCTCGGCGTTCCCATTCTCCCTGTCAACCCAAAGGAGCTTGACCCCAAGACCCTCGCACAGCTCCAGAGCTACGCCCAGTTCGGGTGGAACCACATCCTGATAATCGGAAATTCAAAGGCCGTCAGCAACACTGTTCAGGATGAACTTATGAGCATAGGCTTCATCACGGAGAGAATAGGCGGGGAAGTCAGAACCGAGACGGCGGCGAGACTTGCAGAGGCTTTCTTCCCTCAGGGTGCCGAAACAGTCATTCTGGCGAGCTCGAACGATTACGGCTCTGCACTGGCAGCGGCGAGATACGCCATGAACTACAACTACCCTCTCCTGCTGACCCGCAACGATACCGTCTCGGAATACACAGTGGTTGCCCTCAAAAAGCTTAAACCCAGTCTCGTGGTCATGATAGGAGCCGGGCTCTCCGAAAATGTGGAGAAGCAGCTCAAGGACATGGGGTATGAAACCTTCTGGTATGGAAGAAACGTTGAGATAACACTCCCGAAGAAAGAGGAGCGCACATCCCCCTGGTGGTATTATCTGGCGGGAGCCCTCATCTCCCTTGCCATAACGGTTCCCATAGTCCTCTACTGGGCGAAGAAGAAATGGGGAGAGAACAAGGTTCCTATTGAGGTTCTGACCGAAAAGGAGAGGATAGTTGTAAGGGCAATGCTCGAAAAAGGAGGAGTTGTCAAGCAGGAGGATCTTCCCGAGCTCACAGGTTACTCAAGGCCCACAATAAGCCGCATTATTCAGGAGCTTGAGAAGAAGCAGCTTGTATCGAGGGAGAAGGTCGGCAAGACATTCATAGTCAAGCTGATAAAGGAGATAAGAATACGAGAGTGACGGTCGGAAAGCCCAAACCGCTCATCATCCTTCAGCGTCCTGGCTTTTCCTCATCCCATAAAGGGAGTTCATCAGGATTCAGACCTCAGGTTTTTTCTTGAAGAGATGGCCGTGTGCTCTGTTTATATGCCTTATGTAATCCCTGCTCTTCTTAAAGACCATACCGCATCTCGGACAGCGGAAGTAGAGTTCTCCATCCCTGTCCGTGATTTTGATGGCCTTAAGCACCGCCATCCCCCCACCTCCGTCAGGAGTTCGAGCATCAATTTTTAAGATTTTTCCTCAGACCCATATCCTGTTGCCCTTCACCTTAAGGTATCCCAGGGTCTGCAGCTCCTTGAGGAAGTCCTCCACTGCCTCTTCGTCAAAATAAAGATTTATCCGCTCCCTTCTGCCCTCAACGACGATTGGCTCCCTTGAAAGCAGTGCCTCTATGAGCTCGCTCTTCTTCCTTTTCTCCTCGGCCAGCTCAAGTATCACATCGGCGAGCACGGACTTTGCTATGCCGACGAATAGGGCATCAACGAGGGATTCCTCCGTGACATAGGGCTCCGCTATATCCACAGCTTTTTGTATGAGCTCCTTTTCAATTTCCATTACCTCGACGTAGTAGTGCTTCATGAGCGTGAATTCAGCCACAAGTCCTGCGTTGAGCTCCCTCTCGAATTCTCCAAGGTCTTCAATTTCCTCCACAGGAAACCTCAGCTCAAGAACCAGCTCCTCCAGCTCGGGTTTTTTAATCAGCTTCAGAGTATCCCCATTTTCAATGTATCCTCCTTCTATAAGCGCTGTCAGAACCACGAGTCTGTTGATGTCTGCTTCGTCAAATATATCCTCCACCCTCTTCTCCTCTCCGGGCTCCCACTTTGAGAGCATCGCATCGAAGGCCTGACGCACATCTTCAAGCTTATCCCATATGAAGGGATACCTCCCGGCCATCTCGACAAGTTCAGGATAGTGTGCCCTGATGACCAGAAAATGCTGCACCTCCCACCCAACTTCCTCCTTGGTTTTGTTCATTATGCCTGCCCGGCTCAGCTCCCTCGAAAGCTCTATCATATCATCCCGGCTTAAAACCTCGAATCTCATGTTTTCACCATGGGTAGAGAGGGCAAGGTTGTTATAAATCTTTCATGGCCAGCTGAAGAAGCTTTTTCAGGGGTTTGTTTGTGAGCTTCTCTGAGGTCTCCTCTATTTCCCCTTTCAACCCGGGAGAGCGCCGGAGGTAGAGATAGAGGGCATAGGCCATGAGCTTTGGATTCCCCTCATTAACACCTTCAACAGCCCGTGCGAGCTCCGTGTTTTCAAGGAGGGAATCTGCAAGCTTTTCGAGCTTTTCTTCATCCCCCTGCTCCAGAGCATCCTTCAGGGGTGTGTAGAACAGCCTGATCACCATCCGGGCCCATCTCTCCCGGAGTTCGATTCCTGCCGTTATGCTTTCCCCTCCCCTATTCATCCACAGACCATACGCAAGGGGTATGATAAATATCAGGAGGAAGAAGAGTATATACCTGATCGGGAAATTTACAACCGCTGGGGTTCTGCTCCTCAGGGCCAGCAGAAAGAGCAGTCCGGCTATTATCCACACAGCCGCGAAGAGGAGATAGTAGAGGGAGTAGGAGCTGGCTTTTTTGAGAACTTCCTCCCCCCTCAAGCTCTTCTCCATTCTCTGCATGCTCAGCTCGGCCAGCTCCATCTCGGCCTCAAGCCTCTTTATCCTCTTCCCTATTTCCTCAAGCACCTCTTCCATGCTTCTCCGCCTCTACGATCAGACGGGCTATTTTTTCGCTCACGACGCTTAAAATCGCCTCACCCTTCTCCCTCGTCGCCCCCTTTGGGTCGTCGTTGACGCCATCCGGGAAGAGCTCAAGGGCTATGTTCTTTCTGATAACCCTTACCTTTGAGCCCCTCTTCCTGCCTTTCGCCTTCTCCATCTTGACAAGCTCCGGCTTTATCGCCAGAATAACTGAGGTTTCATCCTCACCGGCATGTCCCTGAGAGGAGCAGATGCTCAGTATATCCTCCCTGAAGTCAATCCACCAGTTTATGAGCCATATCTCGACATTGTATCTCTCAGCAACCTCTTCAGCCGCCTCAATCAGAGGGTGGTAGTTCCCTCCGTGCCCGTTCAGCAGGATTATCCTTCTAAAGCCTTCCTCCGCGAATTCACCCGCGACGTCCCTTATATATCTCCTCAGGGTGTCTGCCCTGACATTTACGGTGCCTGGAAACAGGTTGAGCACAAAGCTGTGGCCGTACCATATGGGAGGTGCAACCAGAAGCTCGATGCCCATCTCCTTCAGCTTTGCCTCCACCCTCTCCGCTATTTCCACAGGAGCAAAAACGTCCGTGCCGAGGGGGAGGTGCCTTCCGTGAGCTTCAACACTCCCGATAGGCAGGATTACGGTGCTGATTTCCTTCCTGATTCTCTCAAACTCATCCCACGTGAGGTTTTCCATGTGCATTTCAATCCCTGCTAAATTTTTGATGCAACATCCTCATAAGTTTTTTCTATCCTCTCGGCAACCCTCTCCCATGAATACCTCTCCTCAACAGCTTTCCTTCCGTTGCTCCCGAAGCGCTTCCTCAAGTCCTCATCGAGAAGAAGCTTCTGAATGGCATTTCTGAGCTCAAGCTCGTTCCCCGGAGGAACAAGGAGACCGCTCTCGCTTTCCCTTACAATCTCCGGAATGCCCCCAACGTCCGTTGCAACAACCGGCACACTGGAGGCCATAGCCTCAAGTATCACAATGCCGAAAGCTTCGGCCGTTACAGACGGGAGGACAAACACATCCGCCATCCCGAAGATCTTCGGAAGCATCTCGTTTTCTACATATCCCAGAAACTTCACCCTGTCCTCAATCCTCAGGAACTTCACCTGCGTCTTCAGAAAGGGCAACATCTCGCCTGAACCCACCATTACGAGGGTTATGTCATCCATCCTCCCGGCCAGAGCCTGAAAAGCATTGAGTAGAACGTGAGGGCCCTTCCTCGGGGACATCCTGCTGACGTAGAGGATAGCCTTCCCCTCTATTTCAAGCTCCTCCTTCACGTGCTGCTTTTCCTCTGGGCTAAGCGGTTTGAACAGCTCGTCGTCCACTCCGTTGGGGATGACTTTAACGGGAACATCTGTGAAATGTTCGATGAATGCCCTAGCGGCGTTGCTTACCGCTATGATCTGCTGGGGAAAGCTGAGATAATGGCTGAAGAGTGGAAAGCTCAGCCCTAATACTTTCCACAAGGAGGACTCATGGGAGAAAGAGATGCTGTGAGTTGTCAGGAGGGTGGGCTTCCTGAGATTCCTCCCGGCTTTAACCGCCTTGAGAGCCAGTGGGGTGAAAGCGTGATGGGCGTGGACGACATCAAAGTCCCTCAAGAATTCAGCAAGCTCTAAATTGGACTTCAGGCTGTAGGTTAGGTTTATGCCCAAGATGGGGCTTACAGTTCCGGGAACCTTCACGAGATCGATTCCAAGTCTCTCAAGCTCCCCCTCCTTTCCGGTCTCAAGGTCGTTGGTTACGATTGCAACATCGTGGCCTCTCTTTTTCAGGTGAACCGCGAGGTTGTGCATATGGCTCGCAACCCCACCAATTTTCGGGTAGTACCAGTCACTTACGAGAGCTATCTTCACTGCTCCCGCCTCCCCACAGTATCCCATAAAACACCACCGCTCCCACTATGGAGTATGCATACTGGAAGAGGAACTTATAAACAAATGCTGTCACAGTGGCTTTTGTCGATGCCCCGATTCCAAGGACAAGCCCAAATTCATTTGCCCCCAATCCTGCAGGGATGCCACTCACTGACGCAAAGAGAAGGCTCATCAGAAACCCGTATAAAGCCTGTTTTAAGGGGATTTTCAAGCCGAATGCCATTCCAACAACTGTGACACCGAAAACCTGGAGGACTATTATCAGCGAGGAGAGGAGGAATGACATGAAAAAGGCCTTTTTATTTTTCTTTGCCCTGCTCCATCCTTTGTATGATCGATCCAGATAACCTCTGAGTGTGGAGATTAAGCCTTTCATACCAACACTTTCCCAGAACTTAAGGAGGTAGTCCAGAGCTCTGTACATACCCTTCTCATAGACGAGAGCAAGGAGAATCAATACAAGGGCAAAAATACCGAGCTTCGTAAAACCAACAAATATCAGGGCGAATGCAAGGATAACCAGAACTTCGGTGCTCAGCCCGATTGCGAGGGATGATAGAGCCTTGAAGTAATCTCCACCAACAAGCTTGACCTTTGCTATGTGTCCCACACTCGGTGGAAGGATTGTTATCAGGTAATATCCACTTATAAAAGCTCTAAATGTCTTTTTAAAGCTGGTCTCCTGAACCTCTTTCAGAAGGAGATACCATCTCAAGGCGGAGAGAAGAACTGTTAAAAGCGAGAGAAAACCTGCAAAAAGGAGATATTCATAGGAAGCGCCCCTGAAAGCCATTCTAAGTTCCCCGAGATCAACATGTTTGTAGAGATATGCGAGGGATATCAGGAGGGCTATAATGCTGAATATTCTCCTTTTCTCCATACTAAGCACCCGATATGATCTTTACTGCATGTAAAAGCAGGAGGGAAACCACAACACCATCGAGGGCCCTGTAGCTTATCCTGCTTCCGGCGAGCATAATCCCGAGAGCTCCGAGGGGAGCATTGAAGGCCAGCAGGAGCGTCGCTATGGAGATACCGGAGAAGATTATAACAAGCTTTTCAGAGGCCTGCTTTCCTATTATAATCGGTGTTGTCCTGAGATCAGCCTTTAAATCGCTTTCATAGTCTTCAAGATGGTTCCTCAGCTCCATGGCGAAGGAGTAAACCAGCAGAGCGAGGCCTATCAGAATTTCATACCTGCTCAAACTGCCGTCGAGATATGCACCGTAGAGGAAGGGCATCGCTCCGAAAAACAAACCGTGGGAGAGCACGTCCAAAATCGGCCGCGCCTTCAGCCTAGGTGGGGCTGAATAGAGGGTTGACAGAACCACCATGGAGGTATAAATCAGAAGTTCGCCATGCCCGAGTGATGCTGCGAGCAGAACTCCTGAGAGGGCTGTTAAAGCCGAGACTGCAATTCCAGCCCTAAAACTTAGCTCACCGCTGGCAATTGGGTTCTTGCCCCTTTTTCTCAGGTTCAGAATGTCAGTATCAACATCGAAACAGTTGTTTATAGAGAATGCATAGGCAACATAGAGCACAAGGGACACAACAGCGATGCCCGCATCTTTGAAATTCGGGGCATTCTTAAAGCTCATCACCAGGCCCAGCAGCCCCATGCCGATAAACGATCTGCCATCGGCTATCCTAGTGTTTCTGAGCACAGCTTGCAGCATAATACCACCACTCAGCATCGCCTAAAATGTTTATAAGCCTAATGATTGGATCGAGACTCATCCCCATCAAAGAATAGGAGAACCATAAAAGCTTAAGTTTAGGATGGAAACAGACAGAATTCTTTAAGGCTCAAGCATCTCCCTGACGTATTTCGGCATCTGGAAGAGGGTTTCGTGCCTCTGCGGGTCATAGTATTTCAGCTCAAGCTCTCCGGCCCTCTTCAGGTCAATTTTTGTGAAGTCCACATCACCCTTAGCCCCCACCAGGAAGCTCCACGGCGAGGCGTAGCCGATGACCGGGAAGCTGAAATAGTAAACCCTGTCAAACGCTTTGCTCATCTCCCTGTATGCGTCCAGAAGTTCGCTGGTAAAGAGATAGACGCTACCGGCCTGGGTTATCATCAGCCCCCTCTCGTTCAGCGCATTGAACACGTTCTTGTAGAACGCCTCGGAAAAGAGCATCTTCGCCGGGCCGACGGGGTCCGTTGAATCCACTATTATCACATCAAATCTCTCCCCGGCCTTTTTGATGTACTCAACGCCGTCTCCAACGACAAGCTCAGCCCTCGGGTCCTCAAATGCCCCGCGGTCTATTTTGAGGTAGCGCCGGGAGACATCAATTACAGCGCCATCAATCTCGACCATAACGGCCTTTTCCACTGTTCTGTGCTTTAGAACCTCCCTGAGCGTGCCGCCGTCGCCTCCACCTATGATGAGAACCCTCCTTGGGTCTGGATGAGCAAGCATTACAGGATGGACGAGGGGCTCGTGGTAGCTCTCCTCCCCAATCTCCACCAGCTGAACTGTGCCGTCGAGGACGAGGAGCTTTCCGAAGCCTTCGGTTTCATAGAGTTCGAGCTTCTGATATTCTGTCCGGGTCTCAAAAAGTCTCTCCTTAACCTTAAATCCCACACCATACCCTCTCGGATACCACTCGATGAATGCGTTTTCCCTCTCGTTGAAGCCCATGAACATCACCTGTTCGGAAGAAAAGAGGGGGAGCTTAAAAACTTCACTCCCTGAAGAGCAGCCCCCTGTCAACTTTAACCAGAGCCGGCCGCCTGCACCTGAGCTCCCTTATTATATACTCGCTTGCTTTGAGGGGCATTGTGTGGTCTCCGCAGGTGTAGACATCAACGGAGGCATAGCCGTGCTCCGGCCATGTGTGGATTGTTATGTGGCTTTCAGAAACGATAACCGCCCCAGAAACGCCCTGAGGGGAAAATTTGTGAAAACGCTTATCAATAATCGTGGCATTTGCCACCTCAGCGGCTTCTGTTAAAATTCTCTCTATCTCCTCTATGTTGTCCAGAACCGCTGGATCGCATTCGTAGAGGTCGAGGATTACGTGCATCCCCAGGGGATTTTCCACACCCTTCATCCTCCTCACCTCCCATATGCCCACCTCCTTTTTTTCAGTAGGGGAACATCACAACAACCGCCAGAGCGGCAACAGGTTTGTCCTTAACAGTGGCTTCGGCAGAGGCAACCCTAAATTCTTTCAGCTTCCATCCTCTGACACGGAAGCCTTCCTCTACCATCCTGCGCACCATCTCCTCAGCTTCTTCCCTGCTGCAGTAGCCGGAGTATTCGTATATAAGCCCGCCTTCATTTCCCTCGCTGATTCCAACGCCGAGAGCCGCGCTTATTGTTGACCCCGGTTCATCGCTCTCTATGTGTGCATAGACCGTTGGGAGCAGCATTCCAATTGGAACATCATGCACATCGCTCATCCACTCTATGTGTGCAGGTATAACGCTGCTGAGCTTGACGAGATTAACATTACCTATGCCGAGCTTCAGCAGGGCATTATCAAAGGCATTCAGTTTGGTTCCACCTTCTGCAGATGCCGCACCGAGGAATGCTCTCTTGGGTGTAGTCCAGCTCATCTCCCACCGCCTCCTTTTTAAACTGCTACAAGCCCTTTAATTTTGATTTGGTATGTGATAATCCTTAAATTTCCAATTCAATTAGTCGCTACTCGATAGTTTGCTTATAAAGCTTTCGGATTTTGAGTAAATTAGAAATGGCTGATTTTCAAGGTATTAAAATGGAAATAGGGGGGAGAGAGGAGATTAAATTAGTGGATCTCTATTCCCTGCCTCTTGTTTATATACGAGATTATGCGTCCGATTGTTGCGGAGATGAATATTCCCATTATGCTTGCCAGAGAGGCCAGAGCATACATGTGGGCACTCAGGATGCCGTGCTCGTAGCCAAGCTCGCCGACAAGGAGGCCGAGAACTCCAAAGCTCGCTATCCCGGTTGCCCTCAGCATCGAGCTCCTGAGGTTGTCTTTCCACACGAAGAGTGTCGTGAGCAGCACCCTTACCATGTAAATCAGCACGAAGAAATACACAACCTCCAGGGAGAACTCGGTTTCAAAGTTAATGCCCCTCCATGCGAAGAATATCGGAGCAAATATGCCGTAGGTTATACCCGAGATTATGGTGTGGAGTCTCTCATACTGCTTCGTGCCGACCAGATCACTGTGGAGGAGGAGGCCGGCGAGAAAACCTCCGATGCTGAAGTGGAGGCCGATTTCCTCGCTTATCAGTGCCAGAGATGTGGAGAGTATCATGAAAACCCCGAAAACCGCCTCATCGCTTTTAAGCCGCCTGAGTGCCCTGATTATCTGAACCTTGTGCTGGATTCCTATAACGTAATTGAGGCCGAGAACCACCGTCAGAAAAAGCACGTCCTTCATGAATTCAAGGAAAAGCCCTGCATAGCTCAGGTGGTGGAGCTCGAAGTTTATGAGGAGGTAGAGGATTACGAGGCTTCCGACCTCGCTTATAACGGCATAGGAAAGCGCAATGTGCAGGAACTCCTTCCCAAAGAACCTGGCGAGGGTTATCACTATGGGTGCAGAGGCCACGGAGAGTATCGCGGCAACCACCAGATTGTCATATGAGAGGGAGTATCCCGTAAAGGGGAGCGTTATGAAGAGCATCACCAGATACGTTACAACATATATAGGGAAGCTCTTTCTGCCCCCAAGGCGCACCTCTTCAGGCGTGAGCTCAAGTCCGGAGTATATCATGAGGAAGAAAATGCCGAACTGGGCCAGAAGGCTCATCTCGTCCCTCGGAAGGTTTACGAAGACCACGCCGAGAACCAGACCCGCCGAAATCTCACCAAGAAAACCGGGATAGCCTATTCTCTCAAATACCTCCGCGAGAATTCTCCCGGCTGCAATTATTATGAAGACATAACCAATAACATCCACTTTGCTGCCTCCATAAAGGTAGTATTAGGGGGATTTAAAAACTTTGAACTTGGGGAGGGTTGGTAATAATATAATTAAGACATAAACCTTAATTACCTTTTCTCCGGAGCTTTCAGTATGAGGCACTATGAAATAGTAAGGGTAAAGGAAAACGGCCGGATTGAAATTCCGCTGGATTACGCCTATGAACTTGGCCTTGTGGAGGGAGCTTACTTTCTTGTGGAAATGGACACTGACCTAAAGGAACTCCACCTTGAAAGAATCGCTCTTCCTGGAAAGAAGCTTATGGAGATAGAGCTCATAGTTCTTGACAGGCCGGGTGTCCTTGCAAAGATAAGCGACGTTCTGGGAAGAAACGGGGTGAATATCCTGTTCAACGAGGCCGAAGAGCTTGAGCACATTGAATTTGCCGCCATAGTGGCGGTGGTTGACATAAGCGGGGCTAGCATCGGTATAGAAGAACTTGAAAGGGAGCTCTCGGGAATTGAGGAGGTCAGGGAGATATCACTGAAGCCTCTGTATTAGCATCATCCCGAGGACAAAGAGGAAGAAAATTGTCATGTGCATATTGATTTCCCTGCCGAATTCCTCAGCAGGTCTGAAGCTGAAGGGTTTCAAGCCGGATAGGGTTTTTCTCAGGGTCAGGAACATCCCCAACGCCAGAATAAGGAGGAGCCAGTCCATGGGGTTCAGCACAGGGTTCAGATACAGGCCGAAGGCCAGCGTTAGAGCTGCCAGCGTTAAAGGAACGGCCGTTCTAATGCTTCCTCTCCTCCCGGGTGCCGCGAGGTGATAGTTGAGCTTCACAGCGTAGGCCATTGTGCCGAGTGCGGCAGTATAGAAGAGGAATGAACCTATACCCGTGAGATGTGCGAGGATCAGCTTTTTGCCGTAGGCCCCCACAAAGGGAGCGGTTCCTGTTAGGGCCAGACTCAGGAGCACCACAGTTGCTGTGGCTCCCCTGCTTCCCCTGTAGCTCAACTCATCGAGGTTCTTTGTGCCCTGTGCATCCGCCAGAGAGCCTATTCCCAGAAAGAGCCCTCCTTTGAAGAGCATGTGGGCGAAGGAATAGTAAATGGCTCCGTAAATGCTGCCCGATGAGATTCCGAGGAGGATGTATCCAAGCTGGGAAACGGTCGAATATGCAAGCAGCCTCTTTGCGTTTCTCTGGGATAGAGCCCCGACAATCCCAGCGAATATCGAAGCAAATGCGACGATGAGGAGCGCTCTTCTCAGCGCAGCCGTGACCGGCAGGGCGTAGAGAAGCAGAATCATGCCGTAAACCGAAACCTTTACCACAACCCCTGAGAGAAGGGCACTCGCTGGGGTTGAAGCTTTAGAATGGGCATCGGGAAGCCAGAAGTGGAGGGGGAATATTCCCGCCTTGAGGAGGAGGGCCGAGAAGGCTATCCCGACGGCGGTGCTGATTTCCTTTGAAGGCACCGCGTTCTGCCTCACAAGCTCCAGATTCAGGTAGCCCGTTTTCAGATAGATTATGCCAAGTGCAAATATGAAGAGGTAGGAAGCGGTCAGCGAGAAAATCAAATATCGGAAGGCCGCCTTCTTGGCTCCTTTTTCGTCAGAAAGCGCCGTCAGGACAAATGCCGAGACTGAGGCAATCTCCATGTATATGTAGTAGTTGAAGAGGTCGCGGCTTATGAAAGCTCCAAGGACGCCCGCCTCCATCAGCAGGATAACCGAATACTCCTTCCCTGCCCTGAAGCGGCCGATTGTGTAGAGGGAAACGGCGGAAAAGAGTATAACCGTCCCGAGGATGAAATAAAAGCTGTAGCCGTCGAGGGCGACCTCAATGCCCCCCGCTCTCGTCCAGCCCCCAACCATCTCGTCCAGAGGCATGTCCCTGCATGAAGCCAGCAGGACTGACCACGGCAGGAGAGACCCCAGAAGGTAGAGCGCGGGGGTTAGCCTCGCTTTGTATCTCCTTGATCTGACAAGTATATCCACCAGAACCAGCAGGAACGCAAACAGCAGCGGGAGAGCAACAAGCAGAGGGATCACGCGGCTTCCCTCCTCATTCGGAGTATTATGGTAAGTGCCAGAGCTGTTATGGCAACATCAACGACGAGTGTGGTCAGCATCAGGGCCGCGGGCAGGGGGTCGGCGACGATTTCCCGCGGCATTATGGGGGCGCTGGCTCCTTCCCTGTATCCCATGCCGACAAAAAACAGAACCAGCCCAATCGAAACTATGTTTATTGAGAGGACTATCTTTATCAGGTTTCTCTTGCTCATCAGCCCGTAGAACCCAATGAGCATGATTATTATCCCTGCCAGCTCCGCCTCAATCACTTTCAACCCACCTCAGCATGATGTAGAAAACCATGACGAAGGCCGCTCCAACCTTCAGGCCCACGCCTATGTTGAAGAGCGGTATTGTTCCCCCGCTCCAGTAGCCCCTGAGGAAGTTGTAGAAGAAGCCTCCGAATATTATGCCCGTAATTCCAATGAGAACCAGCCCCAGCGCTGAAATCCCCTCAATTGCACCAACCTCCTTCAGCCTGAACCTCTTCTTAACGCTCCTGTATCCATGTGAAACCACGAGCAGTATAACGCTGACAGCCAGTATTACACCTGCCTGAAAGCCCCCTCCCGGACTCATCTGCCCGTAGATCATCAGATAGGCGGCATATGCCACGAGGAACGGACTCATGAGCTTGGTTGTTGTTCTGACAACGAGACTCATCTTCACTTTTTCTTCCCTCCAAGGAGGAGATAAACGCCTGTAACAGCTGTGAACAGCAGTGTAGCCTCTCCAAGGCTGTCGTAGGCCCTCCAGTCGGCGACTATTGCTGTTACAAGGTTGGGAATCCCCACAGTGCGCCAGCTTGAGATGTAGTATGAATAGCTCCCGAACCCGCTCCTTGAGTAGTCCAGCGAGAGGAGCAGGGTTGCCAGTGCGAGGGTTATGAGCACTCCCGCTATCCTCTCTCCAGCTCCCACTTCCTCACCTCCCCTATTGTGAAGAGAAAGAGCCCGACCACCACGGCGCCCACGGCTATGGCAGACAGGGCGACATCAGGGGCTCCAAGCTGAAAGAGGACGATGGCAAAGGCCAGCCCCAGCAGTATATACTCTACCACGGCATTTACGAGGTTCTTCTCCTCCACCACTGCCGCTGACAGAACTATCATCATGAGCAGGAGAAGGTCATGGATTATCCCAAGCATACATATCCACCACAACTTTCGGTTTTATTCCGTATTTATAGGCACCCCTCGCTATTGCGTGGGAAACCATCGGATTGATTAGGGCTATGAGGAACGCCAGAACCAGGAATTTGAGCCTTACGAGGGTCGGAGCGTGGGCCATCAAAGCGAGGGCTATCAGTATCGTCATTGCCCCGCCGGTATCGCATTTTGTGGCAGCATGAAGCCTCGTGTAGACATCCGGGAAACGGAGTATTCCAAGAGCCCCGAAAACCATTATCGCCTCTCCAAATGCCAGCAGGAGGTATTCAATCAATAGCCCCACCTCTCTCAAGGTATTTGGCAAATATCAGGCCGCCAACCGAGTTGACCATCAGCAGGACTATGGCAAGGTCTAGGAGGTAGTACTCCGCCCTGATGACCGCGAAGATCGCCAGCATGACAACAACCTTTGTGGTTATTGTGTTCACCCCGACAACTCTGTCGGGTGTTGTGGGCCCGAAGAGCACCCTGTATGTGAGGAGCAGACTGGTGAATGTCAGTATCATCACAGCCCCTACCAGAAAATTTTCTTCAGCCATTCTTCAATATCCCCCTTTATTTCTTCTCCAGCCTTTTCCCGGTTGAGGGTTTCAACATCAATCCAGTGGACGTAGAGATACGTCTCGCCGAGCTTTCTTCTGACATCGAGGGTTAGCGTTCCCGGGGTTAGGGTTATGGAGTTGGCCAGAACAGTTATTCCTGTATCGGAGTTTAGGTCCGTCTTTATTTTGACTATTCCCGGATTTATGTCCATGAACATGACATTTCTTGCAACTCTGACGCTGCTTTCCAGAATCCGGAACATCATGATTACAGCGAGCTGGGGAGCCCAGACCAGCATGAAATACAGGCCCTTCTGGAGTATGTTGCCCTTAGACCTTACGTCAAGTGTTAGCATGTCCCTCATGAGGGACGAGATTATAAGGGTTGTGGCTGCCCCGATTGCCACATTGGCCGGCCGGGAATTTCCGCTGACCACCAGCCAGAAGGGGAGTAGAACCATCCATGTGAGGATTATTCTCTCCCATGTAGGTATTTTACGGGCAGCATATTGCTCATACAGAACTCTTTTCCTGACCTCTTCAAGGCGCTCCTTGAGGTAAAAATGCATCCGGCTCATATTTTTATCTTTGAATCCAGATGTTATAATGCTTTTGTGGGAGGAAAGGTTTAAATTGTTTTTAGATGTAGAAATCTCGGTGGTTCTCATGATTGAGGTCGGAGAATATAAGGTTGAAGAAGGACTTTATTACACAAAAGAACATGAATGGGCGAAAGTCCTTGAAGATGGCACGGTTCTTGTCGGGATAAGCGACTACGCCCAGAAAGAGCTTGGGGATATAGCATACGTGGAGCTCCCTGAAGTGGGGGCAAGCTTCAGCAAAGGTGATGTCCTCTGTGAAGTGGAGAGCGTCAAGGCCGTGAGCGAAGTTTACGCTCCGGTAAGCGGTGAAGTTATAGAGGTTAATGAAGAGCTTGATGACAGTCCCGAACTGATCAACGAAGATCCCTATGCAAACTGGATTGCCAAGCTCAAGCCGAGCAACCTCGAAGATGATCTCAAGGAGCTTATGGATGCCGAGGCATATGCCAAATATTTGGAGACCCTTTAGAGATTTTTTTCTTTTTATGATTTCAACATGATATTGCAACCCGGTTCAGAAAATTCCCATCGGGGGAATCCTTAAGTATTGTCACGTCGTATTCTCTCTGGTGGTTCCCATGAAGGTTCTCAAAGAATGGGAGGTCAGGATTAAGCTTGTTAAGACGAGGAGGGGAGCACTCCTTCATATGATAGAGCTCGAACCTGGCCACTTCTACCTTGAGCAGAACCCCCTCAAGGATTCAAAATATGGCGTTGCCTACAGAAAAATAAAGGAGAGCTTTCCCGAGTTCTACATGTTCTGGGAGATCAAAAACAACAGATATACAGGGAAGCTTCTGGCCGGGGCGTTTCTTGAGAAGAAGGAGATTGACGAGTTCATCACCCTCATAGGACAGAGCGAGGACTACAAGAAGTTCGAGCACATCATGGAAGAGATAGAGGAAGTTGAGGAGGAGAAGTGAGCTCTGCCTTCTTTTCTCGTCACCGTTCAGATACCCTAGAGGTCTTCATCGCTCACTTTGATTTTTGCTAGTTACCTATTATTCCCAAAATAGAACTTTTATCAGTTTCGTTCTTTTTTAGATACTGTAGTCGCTTTTGTCGCTAGGCATTAATCCCATTCATTACCGACAGCAATCATGTCATACTAGAGAAGGCTTTATAAAGCGGAGAAATAAACAGGGGGAACCTCCTCCAGAACTTTGTGAGTTTCGTGGGAGCTGATGACGTTGTCGAGCATTTTAAATACTTTGCGTACATTCCTACTTTAATCAGTAGTGATGATGCCCAAAAGTGCCTAAGACTCGATAGCATCACGGTCGCAGGTAAGGTTATAAAATTGTCTGCATAACTTTAAGTTTGGTGGAGTATTCGTGCCGATTGAAGAGATGCTGGGCGCGCTTTTCACCCTCGCCGGTGCCGTCGTGAGTGATAAAAGCAAGGTTCAGAAGTCACTCAAGATCCTTCAAGGAATATCTCTCTATTATGTTGTTATTGCCACCGCAATAGCATTCGTTTTTTGGCTATTCTCGAGAATTATCGGAGGCCCACTATCCGACTGGTGGACAATTGTGGTGGGGGCAATCCTGTTAATTTTCGCGATTTGGTTTTGGTCAAAACTCAGTATCAAGGTCAGAGAAATGCGGAAAGCTGACAACAAGCAAAAAATCGATGAGAATATGGTGAAGAAAATTCGGGATTATGTGAATAAGATTTCGGGGATGGGAGGAACAGAGAAACAGGAGATGAAGGATGAAGTTTTTGCCGATTTACTAAATCTCCTACACGGTATGCGGCGCCAAATATCAAAACTTCTGTTATTGTTTACACACAAGTTTTTCAAATGGTTGGTAATATCGATCCCAGTATATCTCGCGTTGTGGGGTCTACTGAAACTATGGTGGCCGGAAG
Organism: Thermococcus sp.; assembly: GCA_015520705.1. Taxonomy (GTDB): domain Archaea; phylum Methanobacteriota_B; class Thermococci; order Thermococcales; family Thermococcaceae; genus Thermococcus. The sequence continues at coordinate 40,138 of WAPO01000166.1, forward strand.
CATTCAAGTACATATACCCAACATCAAGAAACATAATTGCTGCATTTGGAGTTTATGTCATCGCTACAACAATATCATCATCACTGGTTATAGACCTCGATAGGGCGAAACGGACAATCGACAATATGGATGGTAATAGGGCGGAACAGGTAGATGATAATACAGACACTAAGGTTTCGAAGACCGGAATGGTTGTGGGAATGCTCTTATTCTTCTTTCTTTGCCCCTACTTTCTCCTAAATTTCCTCGAAAAAGAACTCGGGAGTATGAACTTCAACGAGGCAGATTTCGTCTTCAAATACAAGAATGAAAAGGGCAATGGCGCCCTACCTTCTGACTTTCAGGGGTTCATAGACAACATTTTCGTGAGGGTTAAAGATGAAGAACTTGAAATACGGTCCATCTGTTGTCTGACGAAAACAATAACCGAACCCGAGGAGCTCATCCGGAACATAGATAAAATGTTTGATTTTCCAGTTCCGACTTCGATTGATGAAGTTGGGAATATGTATGTCATCATTGATTACAAAAACGGTGCGATCTCGATCGTAACCTTCACCCTCGAGAAGACTGTTTTAGATCGGCACGATGATCTCAAGTATAGGTATGTTGTTAAGGTTCACGAGACATACAATGGGGATAGCATTATCGGCAGAGCCCTGAAAGGGGTCTCGAATAGACTCTGGAATGAAGAACACAAGAACAAAAAGTCTACGAGAAAAGAGCAAATAAACGAAAACCACAAGACCCACCGTAAACACAGGAAGATAGCTGAGCAGATCCGAGAAGAAGCCCCGACGATTGTTATCGTTGTACCAACCCACAAAGGGGCAACAGCAGAATGCCGGATATTGAATCTACCTTCAAGAAAGAATGTCACTGGTGTCTTTCCCACAGATTGGGAGAAAGAACAAATTTGTAGAGCTGTTATGAGAGTTGTGAAGGGGGCTATCGCTCCAAAAACAGAGTTCATTGCAAAGATTCAGTTATACAGGGACGATAACAAGATCTCAAGTGGGAAGGTTATGTTCTACGGAAAAGTGCACAAAAAAGTCCACCGCTTTGTGTCTAACTTGCAGAGATGTGTGGTAAAAGCCCTGAACGACAATGTAGTCGTCCGGGTGCCAATATTGAAAGTTCTTGAGGAGACTGACATCTATATCATTATCGAGACTACAAAAGCAAAATAGTAAGAATGCTGTCTTGGACGACGGGACTCAATCCTTAAAAACTCCGGGAGGGCATATATGAGGTGGTGACAATTATGCCAGATGGACTATATTTCATCTCAAATATTCTCGAATATGTCAAACCGCAATATAGGGAAAAGTCGAAAACGGAACAGCTCTTAAGTCCGAGTTTCTCAAAATCAAGAGAAAGCCAGAGGAAGTTACTAAACAGGTGTTTTTGAAGTTTCTCAGAGAGGAGTTTGGCCTCGAAGAGAGCCGGGAGGAAGGGGAGGGTTTCACGACCGAGGTCGAGGTTGTATTCAAAGAGAGGGTGGCAAAACCGCGCAGGTATCCAGATGTTCTTGTGTGGTTCAATAAAAAAGCACATCTCGATAAGCCCTGGGTTGATTTTGACGGGGTTCTAATCGAAATTGAGCCATACGGTGCGAAACTCGATGCCAAGGGTGCTGGCATCAATCAGGTAAAGGAATGGTTATCATACACCCCTATTGGAAGCATATTCGTTGGTATTGCTACGAATCTGCGGGAGTGGTGGGTTGTTTATTTTGATAACACGACAAGGGACTTCATTGAACACAAGTTTACGACCGAATCGTTCGTTAACTGGCTTACTCACATCCTCGGACAGGGTGGAAAGAGCTTCAGCAGGGAGTTCCGCGAGAAGCAGGCGGAGGTTATAACCGACCGCTTCTACGACCATTACTATGCAATTCTCTTCGGTGGGGAGTTCAGAAACAGGGAAGGCAAAAAGGTGAGCATCCGGAAAGAGGACTCGCTCGTTGAGAACATCTACCTGAAAGACCTGCCCGAGCGGGCTGTTTCGGAAGAGGATAAGATAGAGTATGCAAGACTATTCCTCACAAGAATGATGTTCATAAAAATCCTTATGGACAGGGGCATTATCCGCGACGATCTCTTCAAGGTTCTCAGGTCGAAGGGAAAAGAGGAACTGCTATTCCATATCGAACAGCTTTTCTTCAGGGTTTTCAATACTCCTCCCCAAAGGCGGAGGGGTCTTCTGCCCGAATTCAAAGACCTCCCATACTTAAACGGTGGCCTCTTCGCATATCAAAACATAGGGGATAGAGGGATTTCTGAGATCCACTTCGGAATTCCGCCCGAACAGGTAGAGATGGTCATGGAATTCCTGGAGCAGTATAGTTTCACGAGGGAAGAGGCCGATGTGGCGGGGGCGATTAGTCCCGAGATTTTGGGCTATGTCTTCGAGAAGACTATCTCAAACAGGAAGGAGACAGGCGCATATTACACCCCCAGGAAGATAACCCGCTACATTGCCGAGGAGACCATAAAGGGCTACCTTCTCGACATCATAAATAAGAAACTTCGGGAGAAGGGCTGGGAAACACTCGACTCCGTTGAAGAGTTCCTAGAAGGTGGCTATGATCCAAAACTCGCGAAGACCGTACTGGAAGAGCTGGAGAACATAAGAGTACTCGACCCCGCAGTTGGTAGCGGCGCCTTTCTTCTATCCGCGGGGGAGGTTATCCTCGACCTCTACAGAAAGCTCCACAAGAAGGCAAACGGCAATGAGCCCGACACCTACGAGGTAAAGAAACACATTGTCCAGCATAACTTATTCGGTGTCGATATAAACCGCTCAGCCGTCGAAATAGCAAAACTGAGGCTCTGGTTGTGGATTATGGAGGATGTGAACCGGCCGGAGGATGTAAAGCCACTTCCCAATATAGACTATAACCTACTCGCCGGAAACAGCCTCATAGGTTATCTGGACGACATCCCAAATCAGACCACCCAGCTTACAATCCTCAAGGCTAAGATCGGTGATAAACTCCAGCAGTTGAGTGTTGCCTATCCCGAAGTCTACAGAATACTTGAAGAGAGACTCATCGCCAAGGCGACGGCTACCCTCAAAGAATTGATCGAGCTCAGAAAGATGCTCATAGAGGAGTATTACTCCGAGCGGGACCCCATCGCGCAGTCGTTGCTGAAGCCAATAATCGACGACATCTCAAAGGCCATCCGGGAACAGTTTGATAGCAACTACTTTGGCTACCTTAAGCGCAAACTCAAAGGTAAGCTGAAACCAGTGGAACTGAAAGCACAGCATTCCCTCCACTGGGCACTGGAGTTCCCAGAGGTGTTCCTGAACGGGAAAGGTGGCTTCGATATTGTCATCGGTAATCCGCCGTATGTGCGCCAAGAAGAACTGAAAGAGCAGAAGAAGTTCTTCCAGGTGGAGTATAAGGAAATCTACAATTCGACAAACGACCTGAGTGTTTACTTCGTCGAGAGATCACTCAAACTGGTTCACGAAGGTGGCTACCACTCGTTCATCATCACAAACAAATGGACGAGGACGGGCTACGGCAAAAAGCTTAGGAACTGGCTTAGAGACAATTTCAGGATACTCCAGATAATCAATTTCGACGATATGGAGGTCTTCAAGGAAGTCGGTAAACGGTATGCAACCACATATGTCCTGATTTACATTATAAAGAGGGAGAAGCCTACCCAAGGCAACGAGTTCGTCTTTGTGCCGGTGAACACTATAGCGAAGTCCATAGACGAAATAAGTGACCTCTGGAGCATCGTTTCAGCATATGGGTATAAGATACCTCAAGAGAGTCTCGATGAGAAAGCTTGGAGTTTTGGAAATCGGATCGAGGAAGAAATCAAGAGATGGATTGAAAAAGTTGGAACATCGCTAACGAGTTTAGATGTGACTATCTACTTCGGAATCAAAACTGGGGACAACAATGCCTTCGTGATGGACGACAAAACGAGGAAAAATCTCATAGAGAAGAACCCCGAAAGCGCAGACTTCTTCAAACCCGTTCTCCGGGGAAGGGACATTGGAAGGTACCACTACCGCTGGAAGAAGACTTGGTTACTCAGGATACCCGCAGGATTCACAAAGAAACTTGCCAATAAACCCGCCCTCAAGGAGGAAGAAGCCGCCAAAATCTTCAGGAGTCGCTATCCCGCAATCTACGATTATCTGAAAGAAATCGGCGAAGAAGAGATTAAGAAGCAGGAGGGGCAAAAGAAGAAAAAGAGGGGACTGTTCAATAGGGACGATCAGGGAGATTTCTGGTGGGAACTCAGACCTTGCGAGTACTACGAAGAATTCGATAAACCAAAAATAGTATGGCTAACTCTACCAGCGAACGAACCAAAATTTGTGTGGGATGTCAACGGAATGTATATCCTGAACTTATCATATATGGCCGTCGGGTCAGATGTAAATAAAGCGCTCCTTTTGATATGGAACTCAAAACTCTCGTGGTTTGCAATGGGACTATACTCCGTTTCAATGACAGGAAATACAATAAAATACGAGAGGGCGCTCTTACAGAGACTTCCTGTAGTGCTACCCGATGATTCTGATAAGTGGGTTTACGAGACAATCGCCGACTACCTACTCTTCCTCAGCTCCGACGACGAGCCCAAGGAGAAACACCGGAAGGAACTACAGTTCCTCGACGAGCTCGGAAACCTCTTAGTGCTGGAGCTATACTTCAGGGAGAAGTTCCAGAACGACGGAGTTTACCAGGGGCTTCCTCTCCTAAGGGATATTGTCAAGAAATACCTCCAGACCATCGATTACGACGAGTATGCAAAGCTTCACTACTCTATCGAGCCTCTTGATGTTCAGCAAAGCGCTCGCCTCTCACAGCTCAGAGACCAGAATCTCAAAACTATCCGCTCCGTGGTGGCAAAGCTCCTCCAGGATCAGGACACCCTGAACCTGGTGGGCAAAATGAAGGCGCACAAATGGAGCAAGACGGTTCTTTCAATTTAACTCCTGCTTACCCCGTTATTTTTTCGGAAGAAGGGGAAAGAGAGGACCTCTTGCTCTACGGCGCCTGATTTTCTTTCCAAAGGATATACTTTCTTGTAACTTCCTCGAGATACTTCCTGATGTACATTGTTTCGGCAAGATGCCTCTTGGCAAGTTCCCCCTCATCGGTTGCCCACACATAGAGCCACTTCTGATCTATGAAGTGAATCATAAGCCCCCTGAAAATTCTAAACCAATCGTCCTGTCCGACCCGCTCCAAATCCTCCCTGAACTCGTCCTGCTCTAGGACGAAGTCCACGAAGACTTTATTGGCAATCTCCCTCAGCTCCCGAAGACTCTTCTCCTTCAGGTGTTCAAGATATGGATCTATGGTGGCATCCTTGAAAAGCTTCTCAATGAGTATCGCAAGCCTATATTCCGGAAACTTTTGGTACACCGGATCGCTTCTATACATAAACCCCTCAACAATACTTTTGATCTCCTCAATCTCCATTATACCATCTCCACAATTTGGTTGCAATATAAGACATTCATTATAATACGTTACAAAAGTTTAAAAAGTTTTACAGATAGCAGCAGAAACTAATGCCTATTGCTTCATATACAGGACAAAATGGTCGTTTTGTAGTGGGACAAACCCCTCACAGAGTTGCTCCACAACAGTCGTTTCTTTTCCAGAACTTCTTATGAGACAACATCCTAAGAATCTCAGCGCAGTTATCTCTCTTGTGAGGTTTAGTAAATTAGTGGCTCGGCCAGTATGCCCTTCATCATGGTATGCCCTATTCAGCCACTCCGGAGCTCGTCATCGCTGGGAGTTTTATTCGTTGGGAAATTGATAAAGGTGCCGCAAGTTCTAGGGCAGAAGTTAACTACCGTAGTTAACTTCTCAAAACATTTTTATGTGTTTATGATCATAAGAGAACAGGTGGGAGTAGTATGGGACAGTTAATTGAAACAATAGAACGAGTTAAAACTAAAGCTAGAAAACATCGAAATTATTATATGAAAAATGAAGAGGCTGTAAAACAGCAACTTGTTCTTGAAATCTTAGAGGAACTGGGGTGGAATATTAAAAATCCGGAGGAAGTCAGACCAGAAGATAAAACCGGGATGGGGAGAGCTGACTATGCTCTCGTTATTGATAGAAAAGTCGTTTCATATGTAGAGGTCAAAAAGCTCTCCATTGATGTGCTAAAAGACACAGAACCCCTGAAGCAACTAGGAAAGTACTGTTATGATCAGGGAGTGAATTATGGAGTACTAACTAATGGTGTTCAATGGAGAGTCATGAAATCATTTGAGTCTGGGAAAACATTAGAAGAGCGCATTCTCTTTTCAATAGATTTGGAAAAAGACTCTGTGCATAAAAGCACATTTCTTCTTTCTCTTCTGACCAAAGACAGGATACAAAAACTAGAGGAAATGTCTAGAATATTTAAGCAGTTGGAAGACTCATTTATAGCTCTCAAAAACTCTGGATTTTCAGAGGAGCAAATATTTAAGATGTTATCAGGACGAGAAGAACTACCAGAACCTTCTGGAAATCCACCAGACAGTTCAGTGAGAATTTCAGAATTAAAAAACGTGTCTAATACAAAACCTGTAAAGGCATTTGTAAGACTTGGCAGTGAGTGGAAAGAACTAACTTTGCTCAAACGCACATGGAGAGAGCTTCTGAGGCAGTATGCGGGCTTTGTGTTAAACAATAAGGGACAGTTGCCAATAATTCAAGGATACATAGTAACTAAAAAATCTGAACTTAAACAGTGGGATAGGGGAAGTGGAGAGAAGTCCTTTATCCAAGTTGGAAGTTACTATCTCTACATATGGCTGAGCGCTACAGATATCCTTAGGATCCTCAGGAGAATTCAGGATAGCACCAAGATAGAGCTGGCAATAGTGTTAGAGAAAAAGAAGTAAAACCTCAGGCCTTCTGTTCTTCCCTCTTCTTCGTCAGATATTCATGGATAGCTTTTGCTGCCATTCTCCCGTCGCCCATGGCGAGGATGACGGTTGCTTCTCCCCTGATGGCGTCACCGCCGGCAAAAACCCCTGGAATGCTCGTCATCAGATTCTCATCAACAACTATCCTCCCATGCTCGACCTTGAGACCTGGAGTGTTAACAATGAGCCTATTTGGATGCTTTCCAATGGCTATGATGACTGTATCAGCCTCGAGTGTTACATACTCGCCGGTTCCGACTATTTTTCTCTTTCCACGTTTGTCCCTCTCATCGAGAGCTCTCATCTTCTCAAATTTCACTGCTTTCACTTTACCTGTATCATCACCGATGAACTCAACAGGGTTTATGAAAAATTCAAACTTTATGCCTTCCTCTTTAGCGTGTTCTACCTCCTCAATGCGAGCGCTAACATCTTCCTCACCACGGCGATAGGCTATGGTAACATCAGCTCCAAAGCGTCTCGCTGAGCGAGCGGCGTCCATTGCCGTGTTCCCTGCCCCTATAACAATGACTCTCCTTCCAACCTTAACGGGGGTATCATACTCCGGGAAGAGATATGCCTTCATGAGATTAACCCTTGTAAGAAACTCATTTGCAGTGTAAATACCGTTGAGGTTTATACCGGGCGCGTTTATGAGCCTTGGCGTCCCTGCTCCTGAGCCTATGAAGACTGCGTCATACTCCTGAAGGAGTTCTTCGATGGTTAGAGTTCTGCCCACTATATGATCCGTCAAAATCCTGACACCCAGCTTTCTGAGTTTCTCTATCTCCTTTTCAACTATATCCTTTGGCAGCCTGAACTCTGGAATACCATACATCAGAACTCCTCCGGGCTCGTGGAGGGCTTCATAGATGGTAACATCGTAGCCAAGCTTCGCCAGCTCTCCAGCGGCGGTAAGGCCCGCCGGGCCGGCGCCGATTATGGCAACCTTCTGATTCTTCTTCTCTATCCCCGGGATTATCTCTGAGAGTAGCTCCTCATCTATGCCCTTCTCCCTCGCGTAATCCGCAACAAAGCGTTCAAGCTTGCCTATGTTGACCTTATCTCCGACTTTACCCATAACACAGTTCATCTCACACTGATCTTCCTGGGGACACACTCTACCGGTTGTTGCGGGAAGAGAGTTGCAGGCCCAGATGACGTTTAAGGCCTCCTTAACGGCCTTATCCGGATTGTCACGATGCTCAACAAGCTTTCCTATGAAGCCCGGAATGTCGATGTGGACGGGACAGCCTTTTATGCATGGTGCATAGTTTGCCGGGCACTGGAGGCATCTTTCAGCCTCTTTAACTGCCAGTTCGAATGTGTAACCGAGGTTGACCTCAATGAAGCTTTTAATTCTCTCTTCAGCCGGCCTCTCCGGTGTTGGAACGCGCTCTTTAATGATCTTTCTCCTCGGCATTACTGCCCACCTCCCTGAAGGGACTGCATGTATTCCTGCATAGCCCTCATCTCCATGTCTGTGTAATAACCACTTCTTGCTATCAGTTCATCCCAGTTGACCTCGTAGGCGTCAAACTCCGGGCCATCTATACATGCAAATTTGACCTCGCCGCCGACGGTTACACGACACGCACCGCACATTCCTGTTCCGTCGACCATGATTGGATGCAGATCAGCTCTCATAGGAACACCAAATTTTCGGACAACTTCAAAGACGGCCTTCTGGTCGCCTGTAGGACCGACCATAAAGACTAAATCCCAGTTCTCCGTCTCAAGAAGCTCGCGCACCTTCTCCACAAGCCTCTCTGTGACATTTTTCATGTTTTCAGGGAAGCTCTTGCTCATATCCACTGGAACAGCTTCAATGATATGTCTCCCAACAGCCTCTTTAAGCTCCTCCTCAAGAATAACCATCGGTTCGAAGGTGACATGGAGTGTTGTAACGTTGTTTCCAATTTGCTGCCATGCCTTGACTATTGGATAGACTTCAACTATCCCTGTGTATGCACCGATGGCCAGAATTCTGCCGAATTTTTTCATCTCTGCAGGATTTCCGAGCGGGCCGGCGATGTTGGGTATGCTGTCGCCCTCTTTCAGCTCCATCGCCATCCTCATCGTGGTCTTTCCACGGGTGAAGACTATGAGAACTATCCACCCCTCTTCCTGATTCCACATGACGGGAGTGAGAGGTATCCTCTCGCCGTTTTTAAACGCCCTAACGATTGCAAACTGGCCGGGTTTGACCTTTCTGGCTACGTGTGGAGCGTAAATCTTATACCATGTATTCCTCATGGCTAATTCTCTTTTTTCAAGGATCTTATACATAATGGACACCTCCGTTCATATGTCCATATCTGAACATCTACAAAGGTTTAGAACATTTGGTGTTTATAAAACTATTGATAACAAAAGGTGTTCCTCCTCCAAAAATCTTCGAATTAACAGAAACCTTACCTGAGATATCTCAAAATCTTCAGATAATTTGAAGGGCTACTATAGTTTTCTGATAAAGGTTATGTAGCCCGTATGTGCCAGCATCCTGGTTTTTGGCCTCAAACAGTCCCTTTTGATTTCCTGTTCTCTAACAAGAACTTCAACTGTCTTCGGCCTCATGAAGTGCTCCCTGAACTCGCGCAGCTTTTCATAGAGCCTCGAAACCTGATTTATGCATGGCGTGTATGCCACAAAATAGCCTCCCGGCCTTAGGGCTTTCACAGCGTGCTCGACAACATTTTCCGGCTGGGGCAGGTCGAGAATCACATGGCTAACATTTTCCTCGTCTATCCCTTCATAGATGTTTTTCAGCTTTATTTCCACCCTGTCATCAAATCCTGCCCACTTAATGTTTTCCCAAGCAAGTTCTGCAAAGTCCTCTCTGATTTCATATCCCACTATTCTCCCCCTAGGCCCGATGATATTGGCGAGAAAGATTGTAAGAGCCCCGCTTCCCACACCAGCTTCAATTATGAAATCTCCCTGTGAGATGCCCGCATATGAGACTATTATTCCCGCATCCTTAGGATGCACAATCTGAGGGCCTCTCTTCATCTTATCTATCATGTCCCTGATGTTGGGTTTTATAATTTTGAATTTCTCTCCTTTGTGGGTTAGAATAACATCCCCAAAGTCTTTTTCAAGCAGCTCCCCCAGCTTCAGGACTCCCAAATCTGTGTGGAACTCCCTATCCCTTGCTGTTATCAGGTATCTCTTACCCCTTGGGTCAATAAGAAGAACCCTGTCTCCCTCATTTATCACTTATCTCACCTTCATTTTTTAACCATAACATCCGCCTTCTTCCCATCCCATGAAATTTCCAGAACAGACGAGGATATCTCTTCAAGCATTGCCAGGTGCTTGGCATCTATCAAGGTTCTGTTTATGAAGTATATTGATGTCCAGTCCTCAATTGGAAGGACACTCTGAAGTGTTAAAATTGTTCGGATGGCCTTTTCTCCGCCGAAATACAGATACTCGGCCAGACCGAATGTCAAGAAATACGCAGGCTTACCAAATTCAGTGACCAGTCTCTTTAGACAACCATAATATCTGTCCAGAAACTCTTGGGTGTCATATACGAGGGGTATCTCATTTATAACGTTCCCATAGCTTCCCCTGCCCGGACCTATCTTTATAATTTTAATATTCCTGATGGCATCTATCAGGGCCTTATACCTCTTTCCAGATTCTTTTCTCAGGTAGTTTCTGAATGTCAGGTCTCCGACTCCCAGGAAATCATCAACTATTATCTGCTCCTCCTCGGGGATTACAGGTATGAAACTGCCCCATACGAAATCTCCAATAGGATAATTACTGGGATATTCAACAAGCACAGTACTCCCCCTCCATATCTCGCGGAGCAGATAATCCCTAAGGGTTTCCATCTCCATAACTCCCACCAAAGATTTTTAATTACGGTATTTTAAAATCTTTTAGGTGCGAAAAATGGGAAGGTTTGTAGTATGGGTCAGTGAATTGGATAGCAGACTGCCGAGAAAATACGGGAGAGAAGTCCCAAGAAATCTTGCGGTGGAAAATCCAAAGGTTAGCGAGGTGGTTGAAGCCGCTGAGGCCCTGAAGATGCGTGTCATTGAGGTTGAAAGGGATAAGCTGAATCCCAGACTGGCGGGGCTGGAAGAAAACCTGAGAAGCCATGGAAGGCTAATCATTGAAAGCAGATACGGTAAATCCAAAAGCTTACGGCTAATAGCTCAAAAGATTAGGGAGTTCAGGAAGTCAAAGAGCAGGTCGAAGAGGAAAAGAAGGTAATCACTCCTCCTCCATTTCTACTACTATCGCGGTTGTTGTGTCTATAACCCCGTCTATGTTGTGAATGTCGTGCAGGATTTTCCTTGTTAAATCCCCTAGATCAGCAGCCTCAATGTGGACTATTGCGTCATATGGTCCCGTCACTGCATCAGCCCTTGTAACTCCTGGGATCTGTCTCAGCTCTTCCATAACCCTTTCAACCTTTCCAATCTCTACAGTCAATAAAACATAGGCCCTAACCATTTTTTTCACCACCAGAGAGATTTACGGTTGTAATTATGCCCTTTATACCATTTAAGCTTTTCTGATGCCATCACTTGGATTCTGCATATATCCGTAACTGAGACTTGATGGACCTATATATAGATTCTTGAACCGAAATGCTTATTACTAAAATATCTCAAGACTTCAACGCCCATTAATTATGAAGGGGTGAATCATATGAGTAAGCGTGTTTTAGGAGCCCTATTTTTGGTGGGCCTTATGGCCCTCGCTGTAGTTGCCAGCGGCTGCATTGGTGGGGGCGGAACAACCACAACCTCACCAACAACAAGCCCATCAAAAACTAGTTCTAGCACTTCAAGTGCAACTTCAAGCTCCAGTACTGCGACTAGCACTACAACTACTGTCTCGTCCTCTGAAGCAGTTAAATATATAGAAACTCACCTTTCGGCAGCTCGTGTTATTGGAACCGAACATTACGTTGTTGTAGTTGGCCCTGAGGGGAGCGGTGCCAAGGTTGGGAATCTTCCAAACAAGCCTGTCATAATAGTCTCTTACAAAGAAAATCCCAAAAAGACCCCAACAATTAAAGAGCTCATGAACCAGTCACAGGGATTTGGTGAGATAAACCCGGCATTCCTCCGCGATCCAGACATGGATGCCCTTATCCAGATTGCAAGAAGAGTAACTGACCCCAATATCAGGGCTGGCCTATACAATGCTCTTGAAATTCTCGCCAACAGAGAACTCCCGGAGATAATCCTGGGTGACAACAAAGCCGCTCGTGTTTCCTGGAACTGGGTTCACAACTGGTATTACAACCCAGTTCTTGCTCCAAGATGGGATCTTGTGATGGAAGATAAGAATGCTCCAACGGTTAGCACCGGTATTGGAAGCTACAAAAACGGACCGGGAGTCATTTCCATAGCCACATTTGGATGGCCAAGGTCATTTGATCCTGCGTTTGACTACGAGACCTTCGGATGGGAACTCTACCACAACGTCGGTGATTCACTGGTCACCTACTGGAAGAACGAGACCACCAAAATCTCACCTGATCTGGCCGTTGCATGGGCCCACAACAAGGACGGAACTGTCTGGTACTTCGTCATAAGGGGCGGTGTCAAGGCATATGATCCAAAGACGGGACAGCTCTATCCGATCAACGCCACCGACGTTGAGTTCGAGTTCTGGCGTGTCCTGAGAGGAGGTTACTCCGTTAGCTGGATGCTTGGCACGTACACCAACCTGAGCGCCAGCTACGCCATGAACGATCAGGAGTTCGAGCAGGTTCTCAAGAACGGAGGTGTCATCGCAGACTTCAACGGCAAGACCAAGGAAGTAACATCCATGCAGGACCTCCTCAGCTTCTTCGGGTACAACGGACAGACAGCCGGTGTATACAAGCTGGTGCTACCGCATCCGTATGGCGGTATCCTGAGCGTACTGGCCGACCCGTACCTCATGGTCATCCCCGCAAAGTACATGCTCGGCGACAAGTATGAGGAAGCCATGAAGGCGGCAGAGTGGGGTAAGAAGCCTGACGCATGGAACAAGTACGTCCAGAAAGGTTCCAACGACCCGATCCACAAGATGCTGCAGGACAATATGATAGGCGTTTTCACCGGCCCATTCTACATCAAAGAGGGCAAGCAGAACAGCTATCTTGTTCTCCAGAGGAATCCATACTACTGGAACGCTACAGTGTGGAGCCAGCTTGAGAAGAAGAATCCCAACTTGGTGACAACTAAGACTGTGATTTACATACTGTCCAACGATGCCAACACGAGAATAAGCCTTTTCCAGAAAGGAACTGCAGATATCGTTGCAGTTCCATTAACAAGACTTAACGCTGTCGAGAACCTCCAGCTTCAGGGATTCAAGTCAAGGATTGACTCCTTCATTACCCCCGACATGGTCTTCATTGTCCTCAATGCACAGAAAGAACCTCTGAACAACGAGCTTGTCAGGCAGGCACTTGCCTGGGCTGTTCCATACCAGCAGGTGTATAAGTCAGTCTACAACGGCTATATGGTTCCAAACTATGGTCCTATACCAATCGGCTGGTTAGGTTATACCGAGTACAACATGACCAAGTATAAATACAACCTGCAGAATGCCCTCAACCTCCTTAAGAAGTCAGGGATAGACCCGACAAAGTACACCATAACAATCTACTACAACAGTGGAAACACACAGCGCCAGCAACTGGCGTCGCTGCTCCAGAACAGCTGGGGACAGCTGGGATTCAAGATATCAGTAACACCACTATCCTGGCCAACACTCCTATCCAAGACGGGTAGCGGTGACTTCCAAGTGTATATCGTTGGATGGGCACCAGACTTCTTAGACCCAGACGACTACATTGGACCCTTCCTGCAGAGTGCAGTCGCATTTGACAGCTTGAATTACAAGGTTATAGGTGGCTGATTTTTCTTTTTTATGTTTTTATTATGTTTGTAACTGTGTTAAAAGCAAAAAAAGTGAAAGGGGGATATAAATGGCGGGATTGGGGAAGTTTTTAGTAAGGAGAGGTCTCACATTCGTTCCTACTCTGATAGGTGTCACTCTCATAGTGTTTATAATCGCTTATGTTATTCCTGCTAACCCTGTAAGGGCGTGGGCAGGGGGTGAAAAGGCTACCAAGGCTGCGGTAGAACTTATAAAAGCGGAATACCACTTAAATCAGCCTTGGTATGATCAATATCTGTTTCTCATCAAGGGGCTTTTCACAAACAGCCTTCTTGATCCCCTAAATCAGGTGCCGGTATTTACCAACATAGGCAATCGCTTTATAGTGACGTTCCAGCTAGCGCTGTTTGCATTTTTCTTTGTAGTGCTTATGGGTCTGCCGCTGGGAATAATCTCCGCAATCAAACGTAACTCAATAACTGATATGGTTCTCAGGATTTTAGCCTTAGTTTTCATTTCGACACCCATCTATGTTATGGCATACCTTTTCATATGGGTGTTTTTCATCCACTGGAATCTAACCACACTTGCCGGAATACCGCCTGCTCCACCCCATCAAATAACCCATATACCTGTCATAGATTCAATTATAACACTTAACTGGAGCAATTTTGTGGAGCAGGTTCAGCGGTTCTGGCTCCCAGGTTTCACACTGGGAATAGCTGCCGCTGGTGTTCTTATGAGGTTCACAAGAAACTCCTTCTTGGAAGCCTACAGCAGGGATAGCACCCTCTTCCTTAAAGCTAAAGGTGTTCCAAAGAGCAGACTTTACAGACATGTCCTCAAAAATGCGCTGGTTCCAGTTATAACGATTTTAGCCCTGCAGTTTGGAGGGCTACTTGCGGGAACCCCAATAACAGAGACCATATTCAACCTCCCGGGGATAGGTCTTTATGCCCTTCAATCTGTGATGTACCTAGATTTTCCAGCGCTGATCGGTGTTACTTTCCTATACGCCATAGTTTTTGTAACAGCTAACCTGATAGCCGATATACTCTATGCGCTGGTTGATCCAAGGGTAAGATTCTGAGGTGATCAAAAATGGGGAATAATACAAAAGAGGCATACGAGGAAAGGGAAGAATACGAAATGTCAATACTTGACAAAATAAGTGACAAGATTATAGATGGCGTGGCCTTATTTATAAATCTGATTAAGAGGGACTGGAAAAAAAGAAACCAGTCTAAAATTCAAGAATGGAAGCTGATGGCATACGCTCTTAATAGATCCCCCCCTGCACTCCTAGGTTTGGTGATAGTTATAGCTTATATAATCCTCGGAATTATAGGGCCTTACCTAGCATCTTGGCCCTATGATTTTTTCCCAGTCATGTATAATTCCACTTCAAGACTGGCTGCACCGGGATCAAATGTCTTTCTTAATGTTACCATGGTAAAGAACTGGCATGTAATACACTATACCACTACAGTGCACTATTCAATCGGCTCGGATCTTTTTGGCAGGGATCTCTTAAGCGTCCTCCTAGCCGGCGCCAGAACAGCATTAGTGCTGGATGTTTTCATAATTCTCATTGGACCAACCTTTGGTATAATACTGGGCCTCATCTCTGGGTACCATGGCGGTGCCATTGACGAGATAATAATGCGTATAACTGATATGTTCCTAGCGTTCCCGGGTCTGATACTGGCTATTGCACTCTCAGCAGTTCTCCCTGGGAGAATCCAGAACTTTTTGAATTACCATCCATTTGCACAAACGTTAGTTCTCAAACTGTTTGCACTGGAGCCGAGGGATGTTAATAATCTTGGAAAACTACTTGCAGTCTTCGTTGCCCTTATAATCGTCTGGTGGCCAGGATACACGAGGATAGCCCGTGGTTCAACGCTGACAGAGAGGGAGAACCTGTATGTTGAAGCCGCCAGGGCAATAGGCCTCTCATCAAGAACAATAATGTTCAGACATATCTTACCAAACATAATAGGTCCCATACTTGTCATGATAACAATGGATTTTGGTAACGTCATCCTTACAGAGGCAGGTCTGAGTTTCCTGGGCTTGGGAGCAGTTCCCCCAATACCCGACTGGGGTAATCTAATCAATCAGGGTGCTCAGTATTTCCCCCAGGCATGGTGGCTCGTTGCGTTCCCAGGTATTGTTATAGTCACGGTGGTGCTTGGATGGAATCTCCTTGGTGATGGTCTCAGGGACATCCTCGATCCAAGGACGAGACGTAGTATGGAGTTTAAGGTAAAGAAAAAGAGCAGAACCGAGGGAGGTGAGAGCAATGCCTGAACCCCTAATTGAGATCAAGAATCTTAGCGTTTACTTCTACACATACGCCGGCATAGTCAAGGCCATAGAGGATGTATCCTTTGACATATACCGCGGTGAGACCCTTGCACTCGTTGGTGAAACTGGCTGTGGAAAGAGCGTAACTTCAAGGGCAATAACCCGGCTCATAGAAAGCCCTGGCAGGATAGTGAATGGACAGGTTATTTACCATAAGGATGATGGCTCAAAGGTTGACCTCCTCACACTCAGTGATGAAGAGATACGAGAAATCAGGGGAAATGAGATAGCGTATATTTTCCAAGATCCCCACTCATCTCTCGACCCTCTTTATACAATCGGCTATCAGGTTGGAGAAGCTATGGAAGTCCACGGCAAGGTGAAAAACATTAAGGAAGGCATAACCAAAGCGGTCAATGTGCTTCGTGAAGTTATGCTCCCGGATCCTGAAAACAGGGTAAAGAATTATCCCCATGAGCTAAGTGGGGGAATGAAGCAACGTGTTGTCATAGGTGTGGGAATAGCCAACAATCCTCGCCTGCTTATAGCAGATGAGCCAACAACAGCACTGGATGTTACGGTTCAGGCTCAGATACTTGACCTGCTTAACGAACTCAAGAAAAAGTATAACGCAACCGTTCTACTCATAACCCACAACCTTGGTGTTGTAGCAGAAACAGCCCAGCGTGTTGTCGTCATGTATGCAGGCAAAATTGTTGAGATTGGAACCGTCGACCAGGTTTTCCATAACCCTCTGCATCCCTATACTGCTGCGCTTCTAAAGGCTGTACCAAACCCCCTCGGAGAGATAGAAACTCTTGAGAGCATTCCAGGAACAGTTCCAAACCTGATAACACCCCCAACTGGTTGCCGCTTCCATCCAAGGTGCCCGTTTGCAACCCAGACATGCAGAACAGAAGTGCCTTCACTGAAAGAGATTGAACCCAACCATTTTGTAGCCTGCCACAGATATTGAGGTGAGAATCATGGAGCCAGTGCTTAGTGTTGAAAACTTGAAAAAATATTTCCCGGTTAGAAGTCTCCTAAGAACCATCGCATGGGTAAAAGCCGTTGATGGTGTTAGTTTTGATATATATCCAGGTGAAACCTTTGGTCTCGTTGGTGAAAGTGGCTGCGGAAAAACCACCACCGGCAGAACAATATTAAGATTGATACAACCAACATCTGGCAGGATATTATTCCAGGGGAAAGATGTTACCAAACTTAAAGGCAAAGAGCTCCTGTGGTTCAGAAGGCATGCTCAGATAATGTTCCAAGACCCCTACTCATCACTTGACCCGAGACAGACGGTCTTCAATACCATAATGGAGCCAGTTAAGTTTCATGGCATAAAAGTTGATGACCCTGAAGAGTTCGTGATAAAGCTCCTCGAAAGCGTCGGACTTAATGAGATGCATCTCTACAGGTACCCCCATGAGTTCTCGGGAGGTCAGAGGCAGAGAATAGCCCTCGCCAAAATTCTCGCCCTTAGACCTGATTTTGTGGTTCTTGATGAACCTACCTCTGCCCTTGATGTCTCTGTGCAGGCAAACATCCTCAACACCCTCAAGGAGCTGCAGAAGGATTATGGCTTCTCTTACCTCTTCATCAGCCATGACCTCGGTGTTGTCAAATACATGAGCCACAGAATGGGCGTTATGTATCTGGGGAAGTTGGTGGAGGTCGGACCTTCTACAAAGATATTTGAAAATCCGCTCCATCCCTACACCCAGATGCTCCTCTCCGCAATCCCTGTCCCCGATCCGGAGATTGCCAGGGAGCTGAAGGCAAAGAGGAAGATGGTGAAGGGAGAACCGCCAAGCCCAATAAACCCGCCGGCGGGATGCAGATTCCACCCGAGATGCCCATTTGCAAAGGACATATGCAGGAGGGAAGAGCCTCCTTTTGTCAAAGTTGAGGACGACCATTACGTCGCTTGCTGGCTTTATGCAAAGTCCTGATTTTATCCATCATCCTTCTCCCATTTTTCAAGGAGCTCCCTTTTGAAAGACTCATCGAACATCATCAGCTGGGTGTATATTTTATCCTTGTTTCCATGTCTATCAAAAACCTCGCTTCCTTCGAGACGCACATCATAGTAGACATACCTCAGAGGCTGAATTGAGACTCTGTCCAACTCCTCCTCCCTTTTTACTCCCAGAACTTTTCTGAAAATTGTGAGGGCCATCATGGCCTCTCTGCTCTCCTCAGCAAGCTCCTCGTCCTTTTCGATATGCCTCTGGTGTCCTGTTGGTATTCCTAGAAACCTCAGTATATTCCATCTCCTTATGTATCTAACTCTCTCGTTAAATTTTTCCCTAGAACGCTCGTATGATGCAGTAAAAGCTCCTTTAAGGAATTCTGCGAGCTCATCCATCCCGAGGAGGGGCTCCAGCGCCCTTTCTCCGGGCTTGTCAGAGTAGAGCAAAGCGTTGTAGGGCCTTATCAGAACAGCTACCCTCTCCTCTTTCTCAACGGTCTTTGTGAAGTGCGCGTCTATGGCATATAGAGTGCCGTTGATCTTGAATACCAGATATGGAATACTCATCATGGCACTCCAATTTAACCAAAAGCATATAAAACGGTTTCTCCCATTCATCTCGATTGGAATGAAGATTGATGAACTCCCTGTCGACGAGAGGATAATAAGGCTCATCAAGGAGAGAGGAATAGAGCAGCTCTACCCTCCCCAGGCTGAAGCCCTGAAGACGGGCGTGCTGGAAGGAAAGAACCTCGTTCTGGCCATCCCAACGGCGAGCGGAAAGACTCTGGTTGCTGAAATCGTCATGATAAACAAGCTTCTCAGGGAAGGCGGAAAAGTCGTGTATCTCGTTCCACTTAAAGCTCTGGCCGAGGAGAAATACCGGGAATTCAAAGTATGGGAGAGCCTTGGACTCAGAGTTGCCGTAACTACCGGAGATTACGACAGCGCGGACAACTGGCTGGGCAGATACGACATCATAATATCCACATCGGAAAAGTTCGACTCCCTTCTAAGGCACAGGGCCGGCTGGATAAGGGATGTAAAGCTCATAATCGCCGATGAAATCCACCTCATAGGCTCCTATGACAGGGGAGCAACGCTTGAGATGATTCTCTCACATATGGTGGACAGGGCTCAGATCCTCGGGCTAAGCGCCACGGTTGGAAACGCTGAGGAACTCGCTGAATGGCTCAACGCTAACCTTGTTGTGAGTGAATGGAGACCTGTCAGGCTTAAGAAGGGCGTCTTTGCACACGGCGAGCTGTTCTGGGATGATGGCAGAATTGAGAGGCTGCCCCCCCAGTGGGATTCTCTGGTTTTGAGTGCAGTAAAAATTGGAAAACAGGCTCTGGTTTTTGTGAACACCCGGCGTTCAGCTGAAAGGGAAGCCCTAAACCTCTCATCCAAGGTCTACAGACTGCTGACAAAGCCGGAAGCCAGATATCTGAAGGAGCTCGCTGATTCAATCGAAAGCAACCCCACCAATGACAGGCTTAAGGAGGCCCTCATTAGGGGGGTTGCATTCCACCATGCCGGGCTGGGGAGAAGGGAGCGCACGCTTATTGAAGAGGCATTCAGGGAGGGGTGGATCAAGGCCATAACAGCGACGCCTACGCTGGCTATGGGCGTCAACCTGCCCTCCTTCAGGGTCATAATTCGCGATACGAAGCGCTATTCGAACTTCGGGTGGAGCGATATACCTGTCCTTGAGATACAGCAGATGATGGGCAGGGCAGGAAGACCAAAATACGACAAGGAAGGGGAAGCCATTATAGTCGCAAAGACCGAAGACCCCGGGGAGCTGATGAAGAAATACATACAGGGAAAGCCCGAAAAGCTGTTTTCAATGCTGGCCAACGAAGCGGCATTCAGAAGCCAGATTCTGGCGCTGATTACAAACTTCGGAGTGGAAAGCTTCCAGGAGCTCCTCAATTTTCTCGGGAAAACCTTCTACTACCACCAGAGAAAGAATATGGATGCTCTTCATGAAAAAGCTAAAAGAATCGTCTATTTTCTCATTGAAAACGAGTTCATTGATCTGGACTTGAATGAGCGCTTTATAGCACTGCCTTTTGGAATAAGGACTTCCCAGCTATACATAGACCCCATAACGGCCAAAAAGTTCAAGGAAGCAGTTCCAAAGCTCAATGAGAACCCGAATCCCCTTGGAGTCTTCCAGCTCCTCGCATCGACACCTGATATGGGAAGCCTCAGAATCAAGAAGAAGGAGATGGAGGACTATCTGGATTATGCCTATGAGATGGAGGAGCATCTCTATGAGAGCATCCCCTACTGGGAAGACTACGGCTTCCAGAGCTTCCTTGGTGAGGTGAAGACGGCAAAGCTCCTCCTCGACTGGGTCAACGAGGTTCCGGATGTGAGAATACTTGAAACCTACGGTATAGACTCCGGGGATTTATACAGAATCCTCGAACTGGCCGACTGGCTCATGTATTCGCTGATAGAAATCTACAGGCTCTTTGATCCGAAGGATGACGTTCTGGGCTTCCTGAGAGATTTGCACCTCAGGGTGAAGCACGGTGTCAGGGAGGAGCTTCTCGAACTTGTCAGGCTTCCCCAAATAGGAAGAAGGAGGGCAAGGGCGCTCTATAATGCCGGCTTCAGAACAGTGGAGGATATAATAAAAGCGAAGCCGAGCGAGCTGCTGGCTGTTGAGGGCATAGGAAGGAAGGTCCTTGAGGCAATCTACAGGCATTTTGGAGCCGAACTGCCGAAGATGGGAGAGAGAAGAAGCCGCAGGGGGACGCTGGATGACTTCCTGAAGTAGAGTTAAGCTTTTAAACCTCTCCCTGATAACTCAGCGTGGGCACTATGATAGTTATCGTAACCGGAATGCCTGGTTCGGGGAAGAGCAAAATCGTTAGAGAGTTTTCAAAGCATGGAGTTCCTCACGTTTCTATGGGGGATATTGTTAGGGAGGAAACGGTAAAGAGAGGACTTGATCTTACCAAAGAGAATGTGGCAAAGGTTAGCATACGCCTGCGCCAGGAGCTCGGACAGAACGCCGTGGCAAAGCTGACGGTCGAGAAGGTCAGGGAGCTCCTTAAAAGCAGCAGTGTTGTCGTTATAGACGGGGTAAGGTCGCTTGATGAGGTTGGAACCTTCAGGAGCGCCTTTCCTGAGGAGGAAATCGTGATTGTAGCCGTTCACACACCACCCCATATGAGATTCCAACGCCTCAGGGCAAGGGGGAGGCACGACGACCCGCAGAGCTGGGAGGAGTTCGAGGAAAGGGACTGGAAGGAGCTCCGCTTTGGAATCGGCAGCGTCATAGCCATGGCGGATTACGTGATAGTGAATGACAGGAGCAGGGAGGAATACAGCAGAAGGGTCAGGGAGCTGGTCAAAAAGCTCCTAACCAAGCATTGAATCGAGGAAGAGCATGACGTAGAAGCCGGCAAAGAAGCCCAGTGTTATCAGCAGCTCATTCTCCTCTTTCCTGTAAATCTCGGGTATCATCTCCTTAACCGTGACGTAGAGCATCGCCCCGCCTGCAAGGCCGAGGCCATAGGGTAGAAGCCAGCCGAAGAGCGTAAAGAAGTAAGCTCCAACCAGAACCATCGCCATCTCGGCAACACCGCTGAGAATGCCCGTCATTATGGGCTGGAGACGCTTCTTCTGGAGAACCGCGAGGGGAAGCGAAACGACCGTTCCCTCCGGAAAGTCCTGTATGCCTATTGCTATTGCTGTCACAAGACCCACCTCAAGGTTGTAAACGATAGAGGTTCCAACAGCTAAGCCCTCGGGGAGGTTGTGAATAATGACGGCAAAAACGAGGAGCCACACCATTTTCAGCCTGTTCCTGAACTCTTCCGGCCCCTCATAGCCCTTTGAGAGATGCTCATGAGGGGTGTATCTGTCTATGGCGGATATAAGAAGGACTCCGAGGGCTATGCCAACGGCCGCCGGGGTGAAGCTTCCGGTGCTCTCTATGGCGGGCAGTATGAGGCTCGTGAAGGCCGCGACCATCATAACACCGGCGGCGAAGCTCAGGCTGAAGTCGACACCGCTGTCAGGGATTCTCTTTGCAAATATCGCAACAAGCGCACCCATTGAGGTCATAAGGGCAACGAACAGACCGGCATAAAACGCCATCCACATTATGCTGCCGCCGGACATGCTCAGAATCCAGCGCGAAAGGTCGGCTATGAAGTTCTCCAGCATGATCTCACCATTAGGTTAGCCTAACACTCTTAGGGTTTTAAATGTTTTGGTGGAAGGATATTTAAGGGCTGAAGCAGAGCTCTAAAAGGTGCTCCATATGAAGGAGAAACGCAAGAAGAGAGAGGGCATCCTTAAAGAACTCCACAACGATCCGCTCTGGAAGAGCATCGGGCTGCTTGATACGGAGGAGGAAGACCTGAGCGAGAGGGACGACTGGGGCGTGGTGAAATGGGAAAGCGAGTGAGGGGCTTGTAAAATCCTCCCGCACTCAGCTCTTATGAAAACCCAGGTATTTTCCTTCGATTTCGAGGGATACAAGATAGGCTATCCTGCGCTTTTTCTCGGATTCAGACCGTTTTGGATCTATCCCGTGCTTTTCGGGGTGCTTTAGAATCTCTTCCGTCAACTCTGCGACATCGTGGAGCATGAGCGCGGCGCACCTGTATTCTTCGACCAAGCGATCAAGCTGTACGTCCTTTTGCGAAGGCATGCCGGATTTCCCAATGCCTTTCGCGAACTCTTTGGCCCTTTTGTAGCCTTTCTCCTTGAATTCCCTCCCCTTCATCCTGCCGTATCTCTCAATTTCCACGATGGATTTAATCCGCCCGCTCATCACCCCATCAACTACCTCTTTGTAGGCCCGAGCCAGTGCTCTGATCTCTCCAAGGGGGTCTCTGCTGTACATTATCGTGTACGGGATGAAAGTCTGCTCTAGTTTGTCCCCGAGAGAATCTGGCCCCTTCAGTCCCAGCTTCCTCGGATCATCGTGGGGCAACACTACTATCTTCCTGTCCTTCTCCACGTACTCGTACCCTGTTCCGGGATGCCTCTTTATTTGATCCGCCGGGATTCCAAGCACTTCCTCCACCCAGTGCCTTTTTTTGTGCCGGCTGTTGAGTTGGCCGTCCCTCTTCACAGTCTCGCGTTTTTCCTTGGGGGTCTGGACATCGTTCCTATCGTGTGAAGGCCGGGAAGGAGTCTCGGCACGCGTTTTGGGTTTGGAAGGGCGACTGGAAGCCCTACCCACGGGTCGCTCATGCGCGGGAGGATGTTCTGCTCTCTCTTCTATCACAACGGCGTACCTCCCTTCAGGGGTTTGAATCACTTTCCCGCCCTTGAGTGATGCAAAGTCCTCAGCAAGCACCCGATCATCAAAGATCGCCACAGGCTTTCCCGCATTAACTTCTTCAACCACCACAGCATACTTGCCATCCGGCGTCTGCACCACTTTGCCCCCCTTGAGGGACGCATACTCTTCCGCAAGCGCCCTGTCTTCGAAGGCTGCTACGGGCTTTCCAGTCATCTGCTGCATCTTCTTTTCTCCTGCAATCAGCCCGAGTTTCCGTAGTGCATCCAAATAGTGTTCCTTTTTCAGCTGAACGAGCCTTCTTTCTTTTCTCTCTGGCAGTATGTACTCTGCCAGAAGCTTCTTCTGAATTACTCCTTCAGCGAGTTTGTTCTCGAGCTCAATAATTTCGTCCAATTCCTTTCTTCGTTCCTCTGGTATTAGTTCCTCAAAGGGTGTTTTCTTCTCCTCAAAGAGGTGTGGGAACATATCCAAGAACCTCTTGTGCACCTTGTATATCGTTTCAAGCTCTTCTGGACGTGCAAACTTCTTGACTAGGTAGTGCGGCGGAGTGATTTTGCTTTCCATGATTTCTATGAGTGCATCTATCTCGGATGGTTTTAGTATTCCCTGCAAGAACTTCTTGTGCGCCTCTTTACCGTATCCATATTCGTATGCTCTTTCAGCCACGTTTGACAGCGCTATTGCAGCCCTCAAGAAGTCCGGATACGCCGCCGCCAGCTTCTTCGCAGTCTCTGGAGGAATGCCCCACCTTCTCGCACTGTCGTAAATGTAGTCCATATTTTCTGAGATGTTTTCTTCCTCGAACAAATGGTGTTCCAAGGTTTCATATCTTTTCTTGTCGTGCATCTTCGGAGTTATTGATCTTGCTCCTGAAAGGTATGCGTGTTTTGGGTCCACGCCCCCAGCAGCGAACGCGACCTTTGCCCAGTACTCCGCCAGCCCGTGGGCTACCGCGTCTTTCCATCCGCCTTTCCCCACGACCTGCACGGCATCGTGTGTTGGCCCCAGGATGGTCCTCCACGCTTCGTCCTTTCGTATCTCTTCTTTCATCCGTGGTAGTAGAAGCCCGTTGCCGTCAGGATGTGTTCTTAAATATTCTTCTGCCCAACCAGCTTTCAGTCTTTTTCTTTTGTCTAGTGGATCAGTGCACTCGGAAACGGCACCATTCTTCTCCACCTCTACTACTTCTAACTACGCTCCAGTGGTATAAAAATGAAGAGGTAGGAGTGGTATTTAACCATTTCCCGGGACGAGCTTCACAAGGTCTTTAACGACCTTAAAGTCATCATCAAGCGTGGCAAGCCTCTCACAGCCGTACTCGATTGCCGTAGCTAAAATCCTCACGTCGTGGGACAGGAGGCCGTATTCGCTTACCAGTTCACCAACGGCGTCCCATTTTGCATCCCCCACCACAACGATGCCCATGGCATGTATGGAGCCAAGAACCAGCGCGAGGAGTTCACCCGCCTTTTCTCTCGCTTTCACGTCTTTCTTCAGGAGCCTCTTCAATCCCCTGGTAGAGCGGCTCTCAGGCAGGAGGACTTTCTTCAAAACAACCAGATACACCTCGTCGATTACGGTATCGCTCGTTATCTTGGGTTCGTTGCTCTCAATGACTTTCCTGGCGAGCTCCGTTAGCTGTGTCTCAAATATTGCGTTCAGGATTACGCTTGAATCCACGAACATCAAAGGTCATATACCTCTTCGCGAAGCTTCATGAGCTCCCTTGCATCGGCCTTCCCCAGCATTCCGATCCTGAACTCCCTGGCGTATTTTTTAACGAGCTCCCGGAACTTTTCCTCCCCGGATAAGATGGCTTCAACTTCGGTTTCAACAGGCATTTTCCCACCACCTTAATATAAGCGGCTCCCCTAAAATAGCTTTCCCCGGCGCGGTTCGGGGAGCAGGAACTTTCTGCCCATTACTGTTATCATGACAACGAATCTCGGAGAATTAGGCTTTTCTGTTATCATGATAACACTCCCGCTGCCTTTATAAGCGGCCCTTCCAACAA
>WAPO01000167.1 GCA_015520705.1 Thermococcus sp.
ATAGAAAAAGATTTTTAGTTTGAATGAGAAAAAATGAAGGAGGGATATTGATGAAGAGGCTTGCCGCCTTTCTCATCTTTCTCCTCGCCGGCTCGCTCGTGCCGGTGGGGCTGATGAGTGCAGAGGAAAACCAGCCCGTCGCGACCTTCCACGTCGTGGCAGGTCAGACCTGGACGAAGGAAATTCCGGGGGCAATTGTGAACTGGACAGGAGAGTTTGATTATTCTAAAACAGATGGATGGGAAGCAGGCTTTGCAGTCTACTTCACCGAAACCGGGCACACCCACGGAGTTCCCGCGGCAGAGAAAGGCTTTGTGGATGCGGATGGAAAATACATCTGGATACTCACGGATGTCCAAACCGAAGACAATCCAGAGACAAAGAAACTCGGCCTCCTCGAAAGCTGGAACGAGCTCACCGTGAAGTTCATTGACCCAATCGCCGAGAAGGTTGTCATAGACAACGATTACAACGGTGAGACCTATGCCCTCCACGTGGGGGATGAGATAGACATCTCCGGCGAGCTTTCCAGTGGGGATATCTATGAGAAGACAGTACTCGAGCTGAAAGACATTGAAACCGGGCTCTTCGGCTCAAAGGCTGTCCTCGTGCTCCATCACATCACTGCCGTGAGCGGAACCGTGGAAATCTATCCTTATCAAACCTACCAAAACGCCACAAAAGAAGAACAGAACCAAACAAACTCCTCTCCAAAAATTCCACCACTCAACCTGAGCACGCCAACGGCCATGATCGTCGTTGGTGAGCACGCCGCAGGAGCCGACGTGGCTGCCGGTGCAAAAGTCGGAATAGCAGTGCAGAAATGGATAGACATCCTCAAAGACAAGACAGCAGGAGAAGCGGCTAGGGCATTCCTCGGGCCCCTCGGACCGGCTATAACCAAAGCAGCCATGGCACCAGTCCAGAACCTCAACGCCGACGCCATGCTCGACACCGAAGTTCAGAACCCTGACACGATAGCGCCAATCGTTTACACCGTCGGTGGACCAGTGGCCAACGAATACACCAAAGCCCTTCTTGAGAAGAACGCTGACAGGCTACCCGTCAAGTTCGTCAAAGAAGGAAACCAATGGTATATTGAAGACAAAAACGGAAACAAATGGGGCAAAGGCTATGGCCTTATCATGATAATCCCTGCCGCTGAGAATCCTGCTGATCTCCAGATAAGGCTCATGGAAGGAAAAATCAAAATGGTCGACGTTGTTGTAGCGGGAACTGACAGGTGGGGCACCTACGCCGCCTGCGACCTCCTTCAGGGTGAATTCATGAAGCCCATCCTCGGCGAGAAACCGAGGCCAGAACTCGAATACTTCATCGAAGTCCAGGGGAGAATGCTACTCCTCTTTGGCCAAGACCCCCTCAAGGCGTTCACCATATCAATAGACCCAACCAACCCCTTTAAACTCCAAACTACCGCGATAATCGTGGACAAAAAGGGGAAGATAGTTAAAGTCCTCATTGGCTGATTCTTATCCTTTTTCCATTTCCGGCTGTGATGGAGATGTTGTGGCCTGATTGATCTTTAATACCTGACCTCACTCCACAACCTTCGAGTTCCACTCTTCAAGGAGCTCCTTGGCGGAGTTGGCAGCTATAGCTCCCTGGCCGACTGCTACCGCTATCTGCTTAAAGACGTTGGTGATGTCACCAGCGGCAAAGATTCCCTTGACCTTGGTGCGCATATGCATGTCAACCGGAATGTAGCCGTACTCATCGGTTATGCCGAGATGCTTGACGAAATCTGTCTTTGGCTCATAGCCGATGAAGATGAAAACCCCGTCTACCTTCATCTCTGTCTCCTCGCCGGTGACGCGGTTCTTGAGCTTAACCGCCTCGACTTTGCCGTTTCCTTTTATTTCCGTAACCACAGTGTTCAGAATTGTGGGAATCCCTGCCTCCTTGAATCTATCCTGCAGTATCTTGTCTGCCCTGAATTTGTCGCGTCTGTGGATTAGAGTGACATCAACACCTATGCTCCTGAGGTAGAGCGCCTCCTGAAGGGCGGTGTTTCCTCCACCGACGACGATGACCTTTCTACCCTTGAAGAGCGGGCCGTCGCATGTTGCACAGTAGGAAACGCCTCTCCCTGTGAGCTCTTCCTCTCCGGGGACATGGAGCTTTCTTGGAGCCGCTCCAACTGCTATGATTATTGTTTTGGTTTTGTATTCCTTGCCGTTTTTTGTCTTCACCACAAACTTGCACGGCCCTTCGTAGTATGCGCACTCGGTTGGATCTATCCTCTCAACCTCATCAAATATCACATCAACTCCAAGCTTTTTGACGTGCTCGTGCATTTTTGCGGTGAGCTCTGAGCCGCTCACACCTTCAGGAAATCCTGGGTAGTTTTCTATGATGTCTGTCAGTGCCATGTTCCCCCCGAGGTCTCTGCTTATGATTCTCGTCTCAAGGCCGAATCTGGCTGCGTATATGGCCGCGGTGAATCCAGCAGGCCCTGCTCCTATTATAAGAACATCCCATACTTTACTTTCGTCTTCCTTCGAGCGTGAAAATCCTGTCAAACTGAACATTCTCCCACCTCCAAAGCCAGCTAATTTGAGCCATTTAAAAGCATTATGGAACATCATTGGGTAATAAAAGAAACCGCACACTACACAAGGGCCACATCCCTGTCGAGAATCAAATGCAGGGTGTAGCCACTGAAAGCCGCAAATCCGACGAAGAGGGATTCACCGTAGCTCATCCCGATTCCTGTATGGGCAAGTAGAAATACCACACCTCCATATATAAGCGCGAAGAGGAGCGAATGCACGATGCCCCTGTGCTTCGGCATGACCGCGGTAAAGGCAAACCATGAGGCAAAAGCCGTCGCTGAGGCTATCAGCCAGCTGAGGGTGAGGTTCATCCAGTCGCTGGAGGTGTTTATGTAGGGATGCACCCGGATAAAAACCGCACTCCCCACAGCAACAGCAACTATGGGCTTTGTTCCCCGGTGTATGAGGGCGTTCGGGTGATCCATATCCGGCAGGTCGCTTCCGAGGACGTAGAATGCATAGCCGAGCATAGTTGAAACCGCGGTTAGCTCAAAGGGCACATATCCCCTCATAAGGGCGGCAATCAGAACCGCCGCTGGATAGCTGATTATTCCGCTGAGCACGTGGGTGTCATAGTTCGGCATGGTGAATCACTCTTTTTCCTTCTCCTCTTCCTCAAGGAACTTCCTGACGTATTCCGGAACCTTGTAGTTCCCCTTGGGGTCTCCGACGAGGAATCCAAGTCTGATGAGTTCCTCCAGCTGGTCATAGACCTGAATCCCCGGCTTCTTTGCCTCTTTGGCTACCTGAATGTAGCTAACAGGCCCTCCGTCAAATTTGTGGACTATTATCTCTACAAGGTCTCTGTATTCCTTCGGAATCCTTGTGAGGTATTCCTCAAGGCTCTTCGGCTCCTCAAGGATTGTCGTAACAACGTAGTCATCAATCGGGTCAAACTTGTGCTTCGCAGCTTCGCTGAGCACGTAGTGGAGCAGGCGGAGAATCTGCCGTGGATTTCCATGCCCGAGCTCGTGGATGAGCTTTATCGCTTCCTCTGTGAAGGGATATATTGGATCAGCCGTGTCTCTGATTCTAACCCTGTTGAGCCTCTTCTTCACGAGCTCATAGGCTTCATCAATGCTCATGGGTCTCAGCTTGAACTCATAGTGAAGGCGCATGAAGAATGCCGGAAATATCTTTGAATACTCCTCATAGACCTCAGGTATGCAGGCAAATGCGACGATGCAGCCCTGGGGCATGTTGCTTATGAAGTGTCTGAGCATCTCAAAAAACTGGATTTTATCCTGCTCCCTTGCGGTCTGCATGTTCTCCAGTTCATCAAGGAGGAGGGCACAGTAGGGGAAGCGGCCCATCTGCTCTGTTAGTAGCTCTGCTATATCCCTCGACTTGTATTCCTGGGTTGATGTTAGCATTTTTTCAAGCCTGTCTATGAAGCCGAGCTTTCTGCTGAGGTTCTCAAGGAAAATGTTCGTCCTGCTCCTCGGGGGCTTCAGGGCGTAGAAGATGTCGCGGGTGAGCTTCAGAATGTCGTTTGTATCAACCTTTACATATATTGCCTTTCCCCTGTTGTCCTCTATAGCCTTTGCAATGCTCTTGAGCCTCTGGGTCTTTCCCATTCCGAGGGGTCCGATTATGGAGAGGGCTATTGAGCTCCTGTTGCCGATAACCTCGGAGATTATCATGGAAAGCCGCATATCGACCTCCTGATAAACATGAATGCTCTCAACATCGCTTATGCCTTCGCTCGCGAGCTGTTCAAATGGGTTCCGCGATAATCCGTAGATTTCGTAACCTTCAATGGGATAAAGTTTAAGGCCTCTCTGCTCCATTTTACCCACCAAGTTTAAATTTAAACTCGCGCACATATAAAAGCTTGTCCATTGGAGGTGCTCTGATGACACTTTTGCTCGTTACTGTTCCGGCCGGCAGGGAGGGTGACGCTGCTCTGGAGCTTGAGTGGGCCCTTGGCAGGGTAAGGGTTAAGAGGACTGACTGGAGGGGGGTTCTGATAGCGGAGACGCCTCTTCCGAGGGAGGAAGCCCTTGATAGGATCAGGAGATTTGAAACCCAGTCCATCTTCAGGGTTGTTCCCCTCGATGAGCTGGTCAGGAGCGATGAGGAGGAGATTATGGGGAGGGCCTTTGAGATTGCAGGGAAGAGGATAAAGTCCGGTGAGAGCTTTGCTGTCAGGTGCAGGAAGAG
>WAPO01000168.1 GCA_015520705.1 Thermococcus sp.
AGACCGTTTATAGCGTTGAAAAGGGTGTGTGCGCTGTTGCTGATGAGCTCGTCCTTGCTGTCCATCAGGTATGTGAGGGCTATACCGAGGATTATGGCGAAGAATATGGTTGGAAGAACCTGACCGTTTGCCAGAGCACCGAAGGGATTCTTTGGAATTATGTTGAGCAACGTCTGAACCATTGAGGGGGCACTCTTAGCTGAAAACTTGGCTCCTGTGGCTAAGTGAAGACCGAGGCCTGGCTTGAATATCCTTGCCATTAATATACCCAGCGCCACTGCAAATGCTGACGTCGTCAGGTAATAGACCACGATCTTGACGCCTACTTTTCCGAGCCTTGCTGGACTTATGCTTGCCGCACCAACGACGAGAGAGGCAAAAACTATTGGCATCACTAACATCTTCAGCAATCTGATAAAGACGTCACCAAAGGGCTTGATGTATGTTTTGACAGCGCCGGCATAGCCATAGTGTCCTACTATAAGGCCAAAAATAGCACCTAAAATCAACCCCAACAAAATTTTCTGAAGAATTGGGTAGTCGAGATAAGACCTTAGCAAACCTTTCTGGGCCATCTTTCCCCACCTCTGTCTATTTCAGCACTGATAGAGACAGCGATTGATATTAATGTTTATTCAGGTATATTAAGTTTTTCATGGAACTATCAAAATCTGAGCGATACATCACCATAAAACAGCCTGACTGAACCCTTGGAAGTTTCAAGTATAAGGGCACCGCTCTCATCGATGTCAACGGCCTGCCCAATCAGCTCCCCCCCATCCTCCACAACCCTGACCCTTCTGCCAAGGACAAAGCACCTCTCCTTTACTGCGGATATAACTGAAGAGCCATCTTTCAGAAAGCTCCTGTACCACCTGTCGAGATTTCCAAGGAGGATTTTGAGAACCCTGCCCAGATCAACCTCTCTCCCGAGGATGAGCTTCATGGAGGTCGCCATCTCTTTCAGCTCCTCCGGAATTTCGTTGTTCACATTCAGGCCGATTCCGAGAACAACGAATTTCCCAAGCTTCCCCTCCGTCAGAATCCCGCAGATTTTTCTCCCGTCCACCCACACGTCGTTGGGCCACTTTATCCCAGCTCTGATTCCAAACTCCTGCAGGGTGTCAACAACCGCAAGCGCCCCTATAAAGACAATTTTGGGCATATCTGCAGCATCAACCTCCGGCTTCAGAACGACGCTCATCCACAGCCCGCCTTCAGGTGAAGCCCATTTTCTGCCCCTGCGACCTTTTCCGAGCGTCTGCTTCCCCGCAACTACAACAGTTCCCTCGGGGGAGCTTGGTGCTATCCTCTTTGCGTATTCATTTGTCGAGTCAACCTCATCGAGATTGATAATCCTGATACCTATGATGTGCTCCATTCCACACCCCTTCACTAACTCTCCTCCAGCTTTAAACATTTTTCCGTTAAAGAAAACCTTAAATCCCCTAAGACTATATCACCCTCGGTGATTAGCATGGATGCATATCAGAGTGTGGGCATAAGGAGAAGGCTTAAGAGGTTCTTCCGCAGGGATGGAAGGGCGCTCATCTTTGCCATGGATCACGGCTTCGAGCACGGGCCGACGGACTTCGAGGAGCACTGGGAGCACATCAACCCCAGAATCATCATAAGAAAGGTCATGCGCGCGGGCATTGACGGTGTCATGATGCTGCCGGGAATCGTGAGAATGGCCGGCGATGAGGTCAGGCCTGACAGAGGGCTCATGATAAAGCTCACGAGCAAAACAAATCTCAGGCCGAAGAGCGAGCAGCTCCTCCAGAGCCAGCTCGGCTTTGTTGAGGATGCGGTAAAGCTCGGGGCGGATGCCATCGCCGCGACCGTCTACTGGGGTTCTCCTCAGGAAGACGCCATGATGCGCCAGTTCGCGGAGATAGCGAGCTACGCCCACGACCTTGGATTCCCCGTTGTTCAGTTTGCCTACCCGCGCGGGCCATACATTAATGAGAAGTACGGCAAAAAGGAAGACTACAGGGTTGTCATGTATGGTGCAAGAGCCGCCGCTGAAAGTGGTGCAGATATGATAAAGACCTACTGGACAGGGTCGGTGGAGACATTTTCAAAGGTGGTTGAGGCCGCTGCCGGCGTTCCTGTTCTGCTCAGCGGTGGCGCCAAAGCAGAGAACCCCGTGGACTTCCTCAGGGTCGTTTATGGGGTTGTTGAAGCGGGCGGAGCAGGAGCTGTCGTTGGAAGGAACATCTTCCAGCGTGAGAATCCGGAGCCGCTGATAAAGGCCCTCCTCAGAGTCATCCACCGCGGCGAAGAGCCTGAAGAGGCCGCAAAGGCGGAAGGGCTCCTATGACTTTCTTTTTTACTGTTTTACACAGCTAAATGTAATCCATAATAAGACAAAGTATATATGCTTTTTTCCGAATATTCTTTCATACTTGTTGGGTGGTGAAGATGGTCAGAGTAATAGATACCACATTCAGGGATGCACACCAGTCTCTGATAGCGACCCGCCTGCGCACAGAGGATATGCTGAAGATTGCAGAGAAGATGGACAGGATAGGGTTCTACTCCATGGAAGTATGGGGTGGAGCGACGTTCGATGTCGCCATAAGATACCTCAGAGAAGACCCGTGGGAGAGGCTCAGACTCCTGAGGGAGCACATAAGGAAAACAAAGCTCCAGATGCTCCTCCGGGCCCAGAACATCGTTGGATACAGACACTATCCCGATGATGTTCTCAAAAAGTTCATCGAGCTGGCACACAAAAACGGCATAGACATCTTCCGCATATTCGATGCCCTTAACGATGCCAGAAACATGGAGGTTGCGATAAGAAAGGCCAAAGAAGTCGGTGCGGAGGTTCAGGGGGCCATATCCTACACGACAGGGAAGGTATTCACGCTGGAGTATTACATGAAGAAGGTGGAGGAGCTCATCGCTCTCGACGTTGATGTCATAACAATAAAGGACATGGCAGCGTTGCTGACCCCATGGAAGGCCTATGAGCTCGTCAGCGAGATAAAAGAAACCTATGGAATTCCAATCAACGTGCACACACATTCGACGACGGGAATGGCGGTGGCAATTTATCTTAAGGCCGTTGAAGCGGGAGCCGACTTTATAGACACCGCCATAAGCCCCCTCGCCTTCGGAACGGCACAGCCTGGCATACAGACGATATGGCACGCCCTCCCCGAGGCAGTAGGCTCACGTCTCGACAGGGAGCTGATCCACGAAGTTTCACGCTATCTGAAAAACCTCCTCGAAGAAAAATACTGGGGGCTCCTGAACAAGAGAACCCTGATGGTAAATCCCTACGTCCTCAAGTATCAGGTTCCCGGAGGAATGTATTCGAACCTGATATCCCAGCTCAGGGAGATGAAGGCGCTTGACAGGCTGGACGAGGTTCTCGAAGAAATCCCGCGGGTCAGGGAGGAGCTTGGATGGCCTCCGCTGGTAACCCCAACGAGCCAGATAGTTGGAACGCAGGCGGTTCTCAACGTTCTCTTCGGGAGATACAAGATGATAAACGAGGAGACGAAGAACTATGTTAAAGGCCTTTACGGCAGGCCTCCTGCCCCGATAAAGGAGGAGATACAGAAGCTCATCCTCGGGGATGAGAAGCCAATATCCTGCAGACCTGGGGAGCTCCTCAAGCCCAAGGTCGAAGAATGCAGAAAGAAGCTGGAAGAGCTTGGCTACCTTGAGAAGGAGGAGGATGTTCTGACATACTGTCTGTTCCCTGAAGTGGCTCTGGAGTTCTTCAAGCTTAGAAAGGAAGGAAAGCTAAAGCCAGTTACCGAAAAACCGAAGGGACAGGTGTTCAAGATAAACATCAACGGAATTGAATATGAGGTCGGGGTTGAAGGAGTGGATATCAGCGCCCTTAAATATCTGCCGCAGATAGCAAGCTCCGGCAGCACACAGAGACAGGTTTCAGTGTCTTCGGCTTCGGCGCCTGTTTCTTCTGCGGTGGTTTCGGCGCCGGCAGCGCCGGCTCCAGCAGCAGCGCCAGCGCCGGTTGGGGAGGGTGTTGTAACTGCTCCAATGCCGGGTAAAGTTTTGAAAATCCTCGTCAGTGAAGGTGAGGAAGTTAAAACAGGCCAAGCATTATTAACACTAGAAGCAATGAAAATGGAGAACGAAATCCCCTCACCAAAAGACGGCATAGTGAAAAAAATCCACGTGAAAGAAAACGACACAGTAGACACAGGCCAACCACTAATAGAAATCGAATAGCCCAGCATGACTCAAACCAAACAGGCCCTCCCAAAAACGATTCCTGGGGTTCCTTTTCTTTTTTCCCATACATCCTTTCAGCTGAAAACCGAAAAAGTTTCAGTTTTTTGCCGAAAGACATTTAAAGGTTCATCCAGCTATTTATTTCTGAAAATTGCATGGAGGTGCAACCATGAACTCCGCTGTAGTTATTTTGATAGCGGCGGCAATCTACGTCGGTATGTATTTTACCTACGGAAGAGGCCTTCAGAATAAGGTTGTTAGGGCAGATCCAAACAGACCAACTCCAGCCCACAGACTCTACGATGGTGTCGACTACGTCCCAGCACACCCGATGGTTCTTTACGGCCACCACTTCGCTTCGATAGCAGGTGCAGGACCCATAGTAGGTCCAGCGGTTGCAATGGCATGGGGATGGCTTCCAGGATTGATCTGGGTCTGGTTCGGGAACATATTCATCGGTGCTGTTCATGACTATCTGGCACTGATGTCATCGGTTCGCTATGATGGTAAATCCATCCAGTGGATTGCAGGAAAGCTCATGAGCAGGAGAACGAGCATGGCTTTCGAGCTTTATGTCTGGTTTGCACTTGTGCTTGTCATAGCAGCTTTCGCTGCGGTTATAGCAGGAATCTTCGTTGGTGTTCCAGAGGCTGCAACGGCTTCGCTGCTCTTCCTCGGTGTTGCGGTAGTGCTCGGCTACCTGCTTTACAAAGTTCAGGTCGAGTTCAAGCTTGGTACAATCATTGGATTGATTCTCCTTATCATAGCAGTTTGGCTTGGCTTTAAGTTCCCAGCAACGGCCACAAAGCACACTTGGATGATCGTTCTTGGAATCTACATCATTATAGCCTCATCCTTGCCTGTATGGATTCTCCTGCAGCCGAGGGACTATCTCAACGCATACATCCTCTGGTTCGGTCTCATCCTCGGTGGCCTTGCCTTCATAGTGATCGGTGGCAAGGGTGGCTTTACCGCTCCGGCATTTACCACGTGGAGCGCCAACGTCGTCGGTGGGAAGCCCTCACCATTCTGGCCGACGATACCACTTGTCATTGCCTGTGGAGCCCTGAGCGGATTCCACTCTATCGTGGGTTCGGGAACTTCAAGCAAGCAGCTCGACAATGAGCTCCACGGACTGATGGTCGGCTACGGCGGAATGTTCACCGAGGGATTCCTCTCAACAATTGTCATTGCTTCAATAGCGGTATATGGCCTTCAGGTCTTCCAGAGCATGAACATACCCGTCAATGTGAGCAACTGGGGTGCTCAGTATGCCATTCAGGTCGTCAAGCACGGAATAAAGGTCGGAATATTCGCCAAGAGCTATGCCTACGGTCTGCAGGATGCCTTCGGAATACCCTTCAAGACAGGTGCAGTCTTTGCAAGCCTCTGGGTGTCAGCCTTTGCCCTGACGACACTCGATACAGCAACGAGGCTCGGTAGATTCGCCTGGCAGGAGATCATGGAAATGGTCAACGGACCAGAAATTCTGAAGAACAAATGGATCGCCTCAATCATCCTCGTGGTCTTCGGTATCTACATGGCATGGGGCGGCAGCTGGCTCATTATATGGCCTGCCTTCAGCGGTATGAACCAGATGCTGGCAAGCATTGCCCTTATGACAGCATCTCTCTGGGTTGCCAAGGTTCAGAACCCTGCAGGAGCCTGGAAGTGGGCAGTTGTGATTCCAGCACTCTTCCTGTGGATAACAGTTACAGCTGCACTGGCATGGTTCCTAGTAGTCATAAAGCCAGGCTTCTGGGTATCCCTTATCACAATCATCGGCCTGCTCCTCAACCTGCTGCTGGTCTTTGACTGGTATGCCGCCTGGAAGAAGCCCACTGAGGAGTATGCCACCGCTTGAACCTTTCATTTTTCTTTTCAATTTTAGGGAGGGACTTCATCTTGAATCTCAGGGAATTTCTCCATCGTATGTCATTACCATTCAGGTTTCTTGTCGAATTCCATAGGGGATTCCAGCTTAATTATGTTAGGGGTCTGCAGTGGGAGGAAGAGGAACTGGAAAATATCCTTGCTTTGATACTCTTTGGGAGCTATATAGGGCTCCCTCATCCGCCTGTGGAGCTCACATATCGTTTGCTCCCACACATGCTTAGGGAGATATACGTAATGCAGGAGAAGAGTCTTGAAAGACCCGGAATCAAAACAGGCTGGATAGGTATTTAGGGGGTTAGGAAATGGTAAAGAAAATCGTGGAGGATGTAAGAGCATTCCTCACAGGATTTATGGGATCTTTCAGAGAGCAGTCAACAGAATATATAGAATTTGAACTGAGGGAGCTTGAGAACGTCTTTACACTCATCCTTATGGGGGCATTTATAGGCATTCCTTCTCCCCCAACGACACTTGTAATGAGGCTGATGCCGCACATGGTTAGGGAGATGCACGTCATGCACCAGAGAGCTGTTAACCTCGATGATGTATTCGCTGAAGTCGCTGGAATGTTTGACATAGATTGAGGTGAGAGCATGAGGGAATATCTGCTCCCAAAATCCGGCTTCAGAACGGTGTTTGTTATTGGAAAAGGCGGTGTTGGGAAGACCACGACAAGCGCCGCTCTGGCTGTGACACTTGCAAAAAAGGGATACAAGACACTCATAGTTTCCCTCGACCCGGCGCATAATCTGGGCGATGTTTTCATGGTAAAACTGAAAGACGAACCCAAAAGACTTGCAGAAAACCTCTATGCGAGCGAACTCGACATGGACAAGCTCATTAAAGAATATCTAAAACACCTTGAGAAAAACCTCAAGAACATGTACCGCTATCTGACGGTCATAAATCTGGAGAAATACTTTGAGGTGCTCAGCTATTCACCCGGTATAGAGGAGTATGCAACACTTGAAGCCGTCAGGAAGATACTCGTTAGAGGAGATGACTGGGATATCATAATCTTTGACACACCTCCAACAGGCTTAACCCTTCGTGTGCTTGCCCTCCCGAGAATTTCACTCATCTGGGCGGACAAATTAATTGAGATAAGACGCAAAATCCTGGAGAGGAGAAGGGCTGTGGCCAAAATACAGGGAGAACAGAAGTTCGTTGTTGATGGAAAGGAATTCATTTTGCCCAAGGAAGAAGAGGAAGATGCTGTTATGAAGGAGCTCAGGGAATATCGCTCGGAAGTTGAGTTTGTCGAAAGGGTTATCACAAACCCGGAGAAGACTAGTGTTATAGCCGTCATGAATCCGGAGATGCTTCCTCTCTATGAGACAGAACGCGCCCGTGAAAGCCTGAAGAGATTCAAGATTCCTTTCAATCTCGTCGTCGTGAATAAAGTCATAACGCTGGAAAAAGAAATTCCGGAGCTTAGAGTGAAGCTGGATGCGCAGGAAAGAGTTCTTTCAGGAATAGAAAAGAAGTTCAGAGGAATTGACATTATCAAGATACCGATGTTTGCCGAAGAACCGAGGGGAATGGAACGACTTGAGAAGCTCGGAGGTATCTTGATTGAAGGCTGAAGAGATACTCGCTCTGCTCAGAAATGTTAAGAATCCCTTTACGGGAATGGATATAGTGAGCGAGGGGCTTGTAACAAAAATTGTTGTCGAGGAAGAAAGGACAGTTATATACGTGGCTTTTGCAAGGAACACACCGCTCCATCCCTTTGCGATGGCTGTAAACTGGCCGATTCAGGCAAGGATAGTTAGGGATATGGCAAAGGTTTTAGAGGATAAACTCGGATACTTTGAGATAGTGGATGATATGACATTGCAGCGATATTACCCAATTGAGGAGGTTTTATAATGGAGATGACATCCGGATTGATACTCGCAATAATGATTCTGGCCGCAGTTTCCTCCATTCAGTTTTACAAGGGAAGGAAGCTGAATCTTCAGATAATGCAGCACTACCTCAGGTCGATAGAGGACGTGGTGAAGCCTGAGGACAAGGAGTATGTGTGGCTCGGAGGTTACATAGGCTTCCGGGCGTATTATAAAGTGATCAGGGACAACATCAGAAAATTTGAGTACACCCTGACCCTTCTCCCGAGGCAGAGCATACTCTACTTCCCGATATCCCTCCTGACGAGCAGACACGACAAGTTATACATCGTTGTCAAACCTGAATCAAAGATAAAGCGCGAAGCCCACCTAATCCAGAAAGGCTACTACCGCATAAAGCCCAGGATTGAAGACGAAGAGCTCCTCCAGAAGGAAATCATCGAAATCGCCGGCAAAAAGTATGAGGCTCTCTACGAAAAGAGACGCGATGTTGAGATGCTCCGGTATTTCGTAGAAGGCATGTCGAAGCCCCGCAACATCAAACACGTCTCCCTGACACCCAAAACCAACGTCTTCTACGTTCTGATGAAGCCCGAACCGGACACGATAGAGGAGGACATCAGAAAGGTTGTGCGCTTCGTCAACGAGAAGCTCAGGGAAGGGCCCTTCTCTTCCTGAGCTTTTTGAAACTTTTAACTGTCAAATCCGGGAATATCACACCGGGTGGTTGGCATGGAGGTTTATAAAGTTAGAACCGGCTCGCCGGAGCTCGGCTGGGTTGTTCTTGTGCACGGCCTCGGGGAGCACAGCGGGCGCTACGGAAAGCTGATTTCCCTGCTCAATGAGGCTGGATTCGCCGTCTGCGCCTTCGACTGGCCGGGGCACGGAAAAAGCCCGGGAAAGAGGGGACATACAACAGTCGAAGAGGCACTGGAGATAATAGATGGCATCATCGATGAAATTGGCGAAAAGCCATTCCTCTTCGGCCACAGCCTCGGCGGGCTGGCCGTTATCAGATATGCCGAAACGAGGCCGGGCAGCATCAGAGGAGTTGTCGCATCCTCCCCCGCACTCGCTAAGAGCCCGAAAACACCGGGCTTCATGGTATGGCTTGCGAAGATTCTGGGCACTGTCGCTCCCGGGATAACCCTCAGCAACGGCCTTGACCCCGGGCTGCTGTCGAGAAGCCCCGAAGCGGTCAGGAGGTATATAAACGACCCCCTCGTGCATGACAGAATTTCGGCCGCGCTGGGAAAGAGCGTGTTTGACAGCATGAAAAAAGCCCATGAAGATGCAGGAAAGATCAGGGTTCCGGTGCTGATTCTGGTGGGAACAGGCGACCTCATAACACCCCCTGAAGGCTCAAGGAGGTTCTTTGAAGAGCTGAAAGTTGAGGATAAAACCCTGAAGGAATTCGAGGGAGCGTATCACGAGATTTTTGAAGACCCGGAGTGGGGGGAGGAGTTCCATAAAGCTGTGGTTGAATGGCTGAGGAGGCACTCGGGGGAGAGGGGAGAGATGTGAGGAAGGTTGTGCTGGAACCTTCAGAAACGAAGTTCATGAGCAGGTTTGTGGCGTTTCTCCTGCTGCTTTTCATCGCAGTTCTCATTCCGACCCTTCTGCGGATGAAGGAAGGTGCCCCGAGAGGAGCCCTCATGGGACTTCTGATGTATATCATATTTGCAGCTGTAATTGTGAGCATAGCAATGTTCTCACTGAGAAAAATCATGAAGAGCGAAAAAGCCGCCGTTGAGCTGGCCTCGCTTTCCAAAGTTGTAGGGGAGAAAATCGTTTTTCCGGGGGAGCTTGAGTTCGAGCGCGGCAAGCTCGTTATAAGGGCATTCCCCGGAAGAGAACGCCCCGCAAAGGAGTTCATTGCAGTGGAAAGAAGGAAAGCCGGGAGCGTGGCATTTCTAAATGAAGAGTTCAGGCTCGCGGCAACTCCGGAAGGAGGATTTGCGAGCCTTCCTGCGGTGAGGA
Source organism: Thermococcus sp. (assembly GCA_015520705.1). GTDB lineage: Archaea > Methanobacteriota_B > Thermococci > Thermococcales > Thermococcaceae > Thermococcus. The sequence continues at coordinate 9,942 of WAPO01000168.1, forward strand.
TACTGAGCCCACCTTACGAGAGGGCTGTGCTCCTCTTCATGACGGATGAAGGTAGAGTTATCTGCAGAAAATCCATCAGGGCAGAGGACTCCGTTCATCTGAGCATGGAGGGAAAGGGAAAAATTCTCAGAGGGCGGATATACTCAGCGCCCGGAAAGGTGGAGAAGGTCAGCATCTTCCTGAGCATTCCGGAAAACGAGAGGATGGAGGTCAAGGTGGCGGAAGGAATTATATCGGAGTTTGAATACAGCATGCTGCCGGATGAGAAGACGGTGATCTGGGCAGCATACGGAGCTTTAAGTCTGGAGCACATACTCAGAGGCCTCGGCACCGATGCCCTGATTCTCGGCCATGGTGAATTCCTGGTAAGGTTTGCTGTTGAGGGCATGCTTAAGAAGAAATCATCAGGCAGGGAAAAATTTAAAGTCGTGATGGGTGAGGAGGGCTGGTGAGGCTGATGCTGTTCGATACCTTCCCCTCATTCCTCAGGCACTGGAATGGCACAGAGGAAAGCTGGCTGCAGTATATCCAGGAATATCCCGAGCTTTTTGAAAAGATCAAGTGGGATTACGAGCGCTACAAGATGAACTGGAGGGAGTATCTGAAGCTTCTGAGCAAAAGAAATACTGAGGAGCTCGGGCTTGCATATGAAGCTCTACTTAAAGCCCTTCCAGAAGCGGAGGCAAAGATAGGGAAGCTCTTCAGCATCAAACCCGGAAGCTACAACGTCGTTATCTACGTTGGTCTTGAGAACGGGGCCGGATGGGTTACAGAATTCATGGGAAAGCCCTCCATTCTATTCGGCCTTGAGGCAATAGCGGAGCTGAAGTGGTATGAGAGGCTTGAGGGCCTAATCGCCCATGAGTTCGGCCACCTAATCCACTGGATTTTGAGGGGAGAGGATGTAGAGAAGCTCGAAGACGAGGGAATGATGTGGCTCTACACGGAAGGCTTTGCCCAGAGGATTGAGGATTTGACCAGCAGCAGACCATGGCACTTCGAAGAGGAAGGGTGGTTCAAATGGTGCGAGGAAAATGAGGCGCTCCTTAAGGAGGAGTTCCTCCGGAGAATTCGCGAGAAGGAACCCTTGAACCCCTTCTTCGGGTCATGGTATCAGCTATTCGGGAGGCAGTTTCTGGGCTACTACCTCGGCTATAAATTCATCCTGAGCCTCGAAGAAAGGCTTCAGCTTGAGGAGATTGCGAAGATGGACAAGAGGAGGATAAAGAGGGAGATAATGGAATTTCTGGAGCGGTAGCTTCACCGCCTTCTCCTCAGGAGCAGAGGAACCAGAGAAAGGGCTGCCACGGCCCCGATCCCGCATACCTGCTTTCCTGATTTTGTCTCCGGTGCCGGCTTCGATGAGGACGTTGGCTGAGCGCTGCACTTCCCCATGTTCTCCTTTACCAGCTCCTCAGTCCAGTTGAGCCATGCATAGACGTGTCTGTCATAGATGAACTCCGCCCAGTAGAAGTCGCTGTCCAGAGCCTGTGAGAGGCCGTAGAGGGCTTTTTTATAAACGGCATCCTCGCCGCATCTGGCTTTATATTTCTGAACCAGCGAATAAACCTCCTCGTCTTTCCTCCACATCGGCTGCTGCTTTGATTTTCTCTCGGTTGTCCACTTATCCCACGAGCAGAGCCACGACGTCGCAAGGGGTTTAACATCTTTATACGGCTTCAGGGCTTTAGTCACCTCCTCAAAGGTGGCGGTTTTTATCAGCCCTTTCTCCTGAGCCTCTTTCAGATACTGAAGGAGGAATTCAAAGTATTTTGCCGTTAAACCCGGATTGTTTGAGAAGATTATCCAGTTCTCACCGTCAGCGGCAACCGTCACAACCTCAGCATCCGGATCCCTGTTCCTCACCTCAAGGATTTCCTGCACTATCTTTTTCGCCTTCTCCCTCGCCTCCTCTTCGCTCCTGAAGTTGTTGTTGAAGGCAAAGTCATCGCTTATGGTGTGGTCTCTGAAGAGAACCAGCAGAGAGGAGTTCTGAATTCTGTAGAGGTGGTAGGGGGAGTAGGGGTAGATGGCGTTCAGATGGCAGCGGTCGTCCAGAGGGAAGTGCGTTATGCTGTGGTTCTCCAGAAGGGGAACCAGCTTCATGCTGAATGCCATCTCAGGCAGCCACATCCCGCTTGCGTTTATTCCCATGACCTCCTCCGTTGTTTTCTTTCCAAGGGTTAGCTCGTAGTTCAGCAGGTCGAACCAGCCGTATCTCTCCGCTATGTATCCGCTTATCGGGTGTGCAAAGTAGCTGGTCAGTATTTCAATCTGCCCCCTGCTGTAGAGGCTCCTGTAAAGCCGGATTGTTTCATGAACCCTCCTCGCCTCAGGACTGGTCGAATTGAAGCACCTGTAGCTGGGGTAGCTCTGGCACCATTTTGAATAGCTCAGATTCCACTGCCAGAGGAGCGATGGTGAAAGGTGATACGTCATCTTGATCTGTGGGTATTTCTGGAGAATCCATGCATGGAAGTAGTATGCACCTCCTTTGTAGTAGGGCTCAAGCTCATTTTTGTATGTGTGAACCAGAGCCCACGGGCCGTGGAGTGTCCCGTTCGGCCAGACGCCGGGACTCTGGTGGTTGTGCCAGATGAAAACAACATAGAGCGGCTTTCTGCCCTTTTTGAACACGTTTAAATCCTCCTTTGCCGAGGAAACGAGAGTTCCGTTGATTTCAAGGGTCGCGGAGACGCTGCATTCTTTACCCGCCGTCCCCTTCAGGGTTACAGTGGTCGCCCTATCAAGCGGAACGGTAACCTTCCTGCTCTCGCCGCAGCTCAGCCCGGCTTTCAGAACTCCCGAGCCCCCGACCGGCTCCCTCGGAGCAAGCCTCACCTTAACCTCTATGCTCTCACCTTCAAGCGGAAAATCAGGTGTTTCAATGTTTATCCTGTAGTTTTCCCTTGAGATGTAGGGCTCCAGCTCCCTGTAGATTGGGGGGAAGGCCGTCTTCAGGTCGTCAATCTTCCCTATGAAGATGCTGAATCTGTATGTTCTGCTCTCACCCGGCCTGAGAACCAGCGAGGGAAACTCCGCCCTCGTTTCCATTCCCCAGCCTGAGCTTTCAAGCCACAGAGCGGTGCTTTTCTCCTCCGGAAAGACCAGCGCAATAAGATCCTCACCGAAATCAACCAGCCCGAAGGCCTTCACGCTCGTCCCAATCCTCACCCAGTTCTTGGAGGCAACATGAATGGAGCTGTCAATCCATATCTGCTGCTCTCCACCGGGCTTTCCCAGATAGCCGGCCCACGCGAGGGCATAGCCGAGGGAAAAGCCGTCCCAGTTCACCTCACTCCTGAAGGTCTCATCCCCTTTGTTTGTGAACTTTACAGTGAGCTCTGCCCTGTTCCTGTCGAGAACCTTAAACGTCTTCTCCACCGAAATCTGTCCAATTTCTGCCCTCCCGACGACCTCATTTCCCTTTCTCTGAAGCTCATACTTTGCAGTTGCCAGAGAACCGGGCCATGGATCGCTCAAAAACCAGTCCCAGAGGGGATAACTTTTTCCGAGGGCACCCCTTTCCCCGGCGTTGATGATGTTCTGCCCGCCAACATTCCACTCCGTCAGCCTGAATCCCGTCTCCGATATATTAAATTCCGTTTCCAGCTGGGCACCTGTGTAGGGTACAAGTGACAGCAGAAGAAGGAGTATAATCACCGCTGTTTTCCTCATTATATCACCGGAAGAGATACACAAAAGAAGTAAATAAAGGTAGCGCTAAATGTTCTCCCTAATGTCAATGATGTGCTCCAGCTCGGGGCCGGTCTTTATCAGGCCCACAGGAACGCGCACTCTCTCTTCGATCTCCTCGATGAACTCCCTGGCCTTCTTTGGGAGCTTATCGTAGTCTGTAACCCCAAAGGCCTCCTTATCATATTTGTCGAGCATTGTTATAGCTAAAAGCGTGGCGCCGTTGACCTTTGCCGAGTAGCGGGCGAAGTCAAAGTCAAACCAGCCAACGCGGCGCCTCCTTCCCGTTACGGTTCCGTATTCAACAACACCGAGCCTTTCGGCCTCTTCGAGGCTCATCTCGGTCGGGAAGGGCCCTGCTCCAACCCTCGTCGGAAAGCTCTTGAAGACGACTATGACATCATCAACCCTCGTTGGCCCGATTCCAACATCGCTCGCCATCGCCGAAGCGCTCGTATCCTTCGAGGTCACGTAGGGATAGCTCCCGTAGTAAAGGCTTAATCCGAACCCCTGAGTTCCCTCCACCAGAACCAGCTTTCCTTCATCGAGGGCGTCGTTGATTTCCGCGGCAACATCCGTCAGGTATGGTTCAAGCTCCCTGATGTCCTTGGCCTGTCTGGCCGTTCTCATGGCCCTGTCTGCATTTGCGGGCCCGCATCCGGAACCGGTTGTCCCGATCTTCCCGTGGAGATAGCCGTTGGTTCTGTCAAGCTCCTTGTGTTTCGGCTCTATCACCGCACAGCGGCTGTCTATGCCCACCCTTCCGGCAACATCGAACTCCTTCAGGTGCTCCAGCTCATGGAAAAACACTTCGGGGTCGACAAGAACGCCAGCCCCCACGAGAAGTCTGGCGCTCCTCTGCATAAAACCTGTCGGCAGCTGTCTGACCGCATATTTCTTCCCGTGGATAAAAACGCTGTGTCCTGCGTTTGTTCCTACACCGCCCCTTGCTATAATCTCAGGCCTGTCCTTCATGGCGAGATAGGCAATAACAGACCCCTTACCCTCATCTCCCCACTGACCACCAACAACGATGTAGCTTGGCATGGCTCTTACCCATAGTTAAGTCAATAGGGGGTTTAAAACAGTTTCGAATTTACATAAACATGTCGAAAATATGGAGGGCACTCCTGCAAAAGATTAAAAATTATGACAAAAAGTTGAGGCCTGCTTGATTATTCTTTCAGCTCCTTTTCTTCAGGACAATAAGGATGAACATCAAGAGCAACCCGGCGATCCCCGCTACTGGAAGCACACCCGAATTGTATCCATTATAAGCAGTGGATGTTTTGTTCGCAATCCTCGTGCTCGATGTAGTTGTAAGGCTCTTTAACTGAAAACTATAAACACCTTTTGTGCTGGCAACCAAGAGTTCTTTCTCAGAAATGATAATCGCGCTGATTTTGCCATCAACTTCAATATCTCCAAGCCTCTTCCCGACAATATTGAAAACATAAACCTTTCCGCTGGATGTGCCAGCCGCAACTAAACCGTCATATACAGAAGCTGCAGTTATGCCCCGAATACCCTTCTTCCAGAGGACAGCACCGCTTGAATTCACAAGATAAAAGGAACGTGGAGTTATAATACCTACATAATGCCCTTCATTGGAAATAGCAGCATCTTTCATGTCTTTGAATGTCCTCTGCCACAAAAGGGTTCCGTTTCTATTAAATGCTGTTAGTGTGATATTTCTTCCAAGACCATACCTGATTTTTGATGAAGCCACTAATATTAAATCTCCATGCTGGGAAATAAACATTTTGGAGACATTATAACACGTTTTGACCCACAGGGCTTTTTCTCCATTTTCCAGTAGGTATAATGTTTTGTTCATGAAGCTCCAAGAAAGAACCCACTTCCCATCACCTGAAACTGCAAAATAATTTCCAATCCTTCTCCTCCACAGAACCCTTCCAGAGGAATCAAATGCAAATAAGCCCCCTGAACTGCCAGCCAAAATCCTTTTGCCGCTTAAGGCAGCGAAATTAATCCAAGAAATCTCCCTCCTCCATTTTAAACTCCCATTCCTGTTAAACAGATATACTATGCCCTTACTCTTGTTCTGCACTCCTATAAGGATGGAATCATCCGACATATCCACAGAGATAATGAAATCTCCGAGTTTGTCTAGAGACCACAGAAATTTTCCATTCTTCAGGTAGATTAAGCTTGCATTGCCATCGCATATCTCATAGGTTCCTCCGGAGGGTTCGTTTTCATAATGGCAGAAAGCATTTGAAGCAACTAAAACTTCATCAGGGGTTCCAGCTATTAGGGACGGAGGTTTCGTAAGTTGATAGCTCCAGAGAGGGAGAAATGATGCAGAGACAAGGGAGAAAAAGAGACAGATAGAGATAATCCATAGTTTTCTCATTCATTTAGCCCTCCTGAGGTATTGTCCTCCAGCCGCT
>WAPO01000169.1 GCA_015520705.1 Thermococcus sp.
GAACCCCTGCGGGAGTGGATCTTGAGTCCACCGCCTTTGACCAGGCTCGGCAACCCCCGCATCTGCGGGTCAATAGAAATAGAGAGAAGAGGCCTTATAAACTTAACGCTCAAGCCTTTTAACGCCTTCCTTCGTTCCTACAAGCACTATATCGGCTATATCTGCAAAAATACCGTTTTCCACGACTCCTGGGATGTTATTGAGCTCGATCTCCAGATCAAGGGGGTCGTCTATCTTGGGGAAGTGTGCATCGAGTATGAAGTTCCCGTTCTCTGTTACAACAGGCCCGTCCTTCTTTGACGCCATTCTGAGCTCCGCCGTGGCATTGAAAACCTCCAGCTCCTCCTTTATGGCCCTCCAGACGGCAGGAATTACCTCTATGGGGACGGGCATTTTCTGGCCGAGGTAATCCACGAGCTTGCTCTCATCAACGAGGACAACAAACGTCCCTGCCCGGTATTCTATGATTTTCTCCATGGTTAATGCCGCACCGCGGCCCTTTATGAGGTTCAGATGCGGGTCTACTTCATCAGCCCCATCAACCGCTACATCTATGGCATCAACCTCATCCAGACCGACGACAGGCACACCGCTCTCCAGAGCCAGAAGCCTGGCCTGATAGGACGTTGGGATACCATAAACATCCTCAAGCTCTTCCTCCATTATGAGCCTGCCGAGATAGCGGATAAAGTGTGCAGTAGTCGACCCTGTGCCGAGGCCCACTATCATGTCATCGTCTATGAACTTAAGGGCCTCTTTGGCTACGGCTTTTTTCAGTTCCTCCATCAGCTCACCCCGTTGCACTCACATTGTTTAATATCCGATAAAGCAGGCTCTGATTGGAGTAAAACTTCGGCTGGAAGCCGGTTGAGATTGTATAGACAAGCAGGGTGAAATACAGCCAGAACAGGAAGAATCCCCCGAGAGAATGTCTAATAGCCGTCCTTGGGTCCTGGAGCTCTTCAGGGATATCCTTTAGAACTATCTTTGCCACATAGGGAATCATGAAGAGGAGCAGGAAACCAATTATCCATCCAGCCTGATTCTGGAGTGATACTATCCCGCTGACGACACCGCTGAGCGCACCCCAGCCATATACCATGAGCGAAAACTTGTTCTCAGGCTTCACTTTCTTTCACCTAACTTAGCTTTTAAAAAGAGTTTAAAATCTTTCCGCTATTCTGAAAAGTTCTCAAGCAGCCGCTTACCTTTCTCTGTTAACCTGTAGTAGAGACGTTTTCCCTTTCTGCGTGATTTCTCGATTAAACCGAGGCTCTCAAGCTCTTTTATGTGCTGATAAACAGCCTGATAGTTCATCGGCTTCTCAAGGTTCTCCCAGATTTCATAGCCGTACCTCTCCCCCTCCCCGAGGAGCTTCAGTATCTCAAGCTTGGTGCCGCCTATGGAGAACTTTTCCTCCCTGTAATAGGCTTTAAGACCGGAGCTGGTCACTATCAGGGCCACCCTGTCATCCTTCTCGAAATAGCCCTCCTCGCTCAGCCTGAAGAGGGCAGGTATGACAACAGCTGAGGAGTATTCGGCAAAAATTCCCTCATTGACCAGAACCCTCTCTCCGAAGTCAAGCTCGTCCTCACCCACAAGAACAGCTGTTCCTCCGCTTTCTTTGACTGCCCTGACAGCTTTCTCCTTGCTCACGGGGTCTTTAACGTAAAGCCCGAGGGCTTTTGTAATCTCCTTCCTTGCTTTCTTTCCGAGAATTTCACTCGCTATAGGAGAGCATCTCTCAGGCTGAACCGCTATCAGCCGGGGCATCTCATCAACCGCCCCAATCTCAAGGAGCTCCTTGAAGCCCTTATAGATGCTGTAGAGGTTGCTTCCGCTTCCTGTTGGGATTATGACATGGGTGGGATTCAGCTCTTCCCACAGCTCGAAGGCGATCGTCTTTTGTCCTTCAAGGCCAATGATGTTGTTTTCAGGGGTTATATCATAGAAGCCGTTGAGTCCTGCTAAATCCCTGACATATGCTATGCCCTCATCAACGCTGTCGCCATAGCGTATTATCTTGGCACCGAAGGCTATCATCTGAATCAGCTTGCCTCTATCAATTTTCTTTGGGACAACGACAAAAGCTTCTTTTCCAGCCCTTGCGGCATAGGCCGAGAGCGATGCAGCGGCGTTTCCATTGCTCGCCACAGCAAAGCCGTTTTCCGCATATGGCAGACCGTAGGAAACAGCGACGGTTACCAGTCTGTCCCTGAATGAGCCTGTAGGATTTCTTGTCTCATCCTTGATAAAAACGTTCAAATTAAGCTCATCGCTTAGTTTGGCTTTGAAAAGGGGAGTTCCTCCTTCCTTCAGTGTTATCACCCTTTTAACATCCGGGAGGAGCTCCCTGTATCTCCAAACCCCCTTTTCTCTCTTCTTCCAGGCGGAAACATCCACCGCTGAATAGTCGTAGCTGATCTCAAGTTCAGCGCCGCAGGAACATCTGGGCGGGACAAATGAAGAGTAGGAGCGCCCGCAGGAAGGGCATATCACTTTCATACCCATCACTTAAGCCTTATTGCATCGAGATTGTTCGGGGCTCTGGTTGAAATTCCAAACTTCTTGTGTATGCTGCTCGCTAGGTCAAGGCACTTCTGCGGTTCCCCGTGGACCGTTATAACCCTCTCCGGTCTCGGCCTCACCCTCGCTATGTAGCTTATAAGCTCCCTTCTGTCGGCGTGACCTGAGAATCCATCAATCGTGTGGACCTCCATGTTGATCTTTATTGCCTCAGTTTTTCCACCCTCCCCGATGAGCGGAATCTCTTTCAGCCCCCTCTGAATCTGTCTGCCGAGTGTTCCCTCAGCCTGATAGCTAACGAAGATTATGCTGTTCCTTGGATCAGATGCAAGCTGCTTGAAGTATTCAACACTCGGGCCGCCCACGAGCATGCCAGATGTTGCTATTATTATAGCCGGCTCTCCACTGTCGATTATGTCCTGCCGCTCCTTGCTGTTCGCGACGCTGCGGAATATTGGACTGAGGAACGGGTTGTAGCCTTCATGGAATATCTGCTCCCTAAGATGTTTGCTCAGATATTCAGGGTAAGCAGTATGAATTGCCGTTGCTTCCCATATCATGCCGTCAAGATAAATCGGAACCTCTATGCCTCCAACCCTTGCATACTCTTCGAGAACCATCATTATCTCCTGGGCCCTACCGACAGCCATTGCCGGAATCAGGACTTTTCCTCCGCGCTTTATGGTCTGGTGGATGATTTCAATAAGCTTCTTCTCGGCCTCGTCTCTGGGCATCTGATAGTCGTTACTTGCACCGTAGGTGGATTCCATGACAAGGGTCTCCAGCCTCGGGAATCTGTTGGCTGCAGGCTCAAAAAGCCTCGTTGGGATGAATTTGAAGTCTCCCGTCACTGCTACATTGTGGAGGCCGTTGCCCACATGCAGATGTGCAATTGACGATCCAAGTATATGACCAGCATTGTGGAGCGTGAGCCTTAAATCAGGAGCTATATCCCTGACCTCGCCGTAGTCTAGGGTTATTGTATGTTTTATGACCTCCTTGATGTCCCTCGGCCTGTAAAGGGGTTCTATGCCGTTGCTCTGCTGGATTTCAATGAAATCCTTCTGCAGGAGCACCATCAGGTCTCTCGTTGGTGGTGTGGTGTATATAGGCCCGTCAAAGAGGTTAAATCTGAAGAGGTAGGGGAGCAGACCGCTGTGGTCAAGATGTGCATGGGTTATGATTATTGCATCTAAGAGGCCCTCGTTGAGGACATACCTGAATTCAGGGGTTTCAAAATGAGGAAACGCCTTCTTTGGATCATTTAAAGCGGCTACATTAACACCGAAATCTACTAGAACAAAGCTCTCGTTTGTCTGCAGAAGGAGAGCAGACCTGCCGACCTCTCTGAATCCCCCTAAACCGGTAATCCTTATCCACTCACTCTTAAGCTCGGGCTTTCTGTAGATGTTCCTGCCAACCTGGCGGAGGAATTTTCTCCTATCCCTGCTCTCAGTCTGGAGTATCTGCCTGATAGAGTAGATGGTCTGGGATTGGATCGGGGGAGTTCTTATGACCCTTGGAGCCCAATGAACCTTCTGTGTTATCAATCTTAGCGTCTCTCCATTCTTACCTATAACCAACCCCGGCTTTTTTGCTTCAATGAGAACCTCTCCCACGGAGGGATCAAAGCTTATATTTGTTATCTCAGCGTCATCAGGAACCAGCTGCTTTATCATCTCCTCAGCCCTCTCAGGGGGTAGAAGAACCTCCGGATCCGGTCTGACGCTTATACGCTTTTTCAGAATTTTTGCAAGGTTTTTTATCAAATCCCCATCCTGCATTATCGCCTCTGGATTTTTAACATAGATAACAAGCTCAGGCCCCTCAAATTCGACATCAGCTATCTTTGCCTCCCTCGGGACCATTTGATCTATTATTTCTTTGATTTCCTTAAGAATATCATCGACAAAGGTTTCCCTTTTTATCACCGCTCTCACCTCTGAATCAGAACCCTTTCAGAATCTTTTCAATTTCATCCTTGTCGAGCTCTCTGTATCCCTCTTTTGTAATCTTCACAACCATTATGCCATCTCCTGTGAAAACATCCCGCCTCATGGCGGTGTTTATGGCCTTAACAGCAAGTTTGATGGCATCATCAACAGGCATGTTCTCCCTGTATTCATTCTCAAGGACTGCATACGCAAACTCCATTCCGGAGCCTGCGGCGGCAAACCTATCCTCAGTCAGTCCTCCGGCCATATCCACAGAGTAGAGCTCACCCTTCCCGTAGAATCCTCCAATAAGGAACCATCCGAAATAAGGCATAAACCTGTTTCCATGGAGAATATTCGATGTAAGTGTTGCAAGAGCTCTAACACTCATTTCCTTTCCAACCCTTGCTTTATACAAACTACTCTCGGAACGAAGAACTCTGACAAGGCTGAGAATATCTCCAACACTGCCAGCTCCAGCGAGTGCTGAATGCTCATCTATCTTGAATATCTTTGTAACATCCTTTGACATTATCATGTTGCCTATTGAGGCTCTCCTGTCTGCTGCGAGGACTACCCCATTACTACATGCAATGCCAACTGTGGTGGTTCCCTTTAGCTTGTCTGTCAATTACAACACCCCTTGCGCCTAGTATTTTTCAGAATAGAAGAACCTACAATGGCCGTTTATCCAAACAGTATTTAAAGTTTTCGCATTTTTACCATCAATTACCTTCGAAGCGCATCCACAGGAAGTTTATAAACTCCAGAGCCCAAATTTAGGGAGGTGATTGGAATGAAGGAGGTCATACTCTTAACCGGGCCTCCCCTCAACGGGAGGGATGAATACGCCGAAAAGGCACTAAAAAGCTCCCCTGAAGACTACGGATACTATCATGTTTTTGAATATCTGACCCAGGTTGGTAAGGAGAAGGGCCTTAAAATAACCCGGAAGAACGTTTTAGACTTTGCAATAAGCCATCCTGATCTGATGAATGAAATAAGGGACAGGGCTTTTGAGAGAATAAGGAAAGAAATAGATGAGTCAGAGAAGGAGCACCATATAGTATCCACCCCCTCACTCTTCAGATGGGGCAGCGGGAGCGTCCTTGGATTCACGCTGAGCAATCTCAAGCTCCTGAGGCCTAACAGAGTGATCATTGTTCTGGACGACATCCTGAGTGTCAGGAGGAGAATAATAAACGACCCGGAATGGTTCGAGCGCTTTGGGAGGGACAAGGATAACATCAAGCTAACAACCTTGGTGCTGTGGCGTGAAGACGCTATAAACCACGTCAAAACACTCGTCCATGAGCTTGAAAAAGAGGGCATCAAGGTGAAATACATCCTCCAGTTCGGAATAAGACATCCGTATGAGACCTTCCTGAGTCTGCTGTTTCATGAAAACGAGAAGCCGATCATATATCTCAGCTACCCCATGACAGGCCACGAAGAGGAGTATTATCAGAGGGTTAGAGGTTTTTACAGCAAGCTGAGCAAGCACTTCACAGTCCTCGATCCTGGCGCCCTTGACGACTGGTGGGTCGTTGCGGAGTATGACAGCCAGATAAACACGAACCCTTCGATCAGAAAAATTAAAATAAAACACCTCCTCGATGGGGAGGAAACCGAAGAGCTGGAAAGGGAGGATATAGAACAGGCAACCGACATTTTGAGAAAGCAGCTTGTTGAGCGTGATTTCAATCTCGTTGATGTTAGCAAGGCCATAGCGGTGTATCACTACACGCCTGAGGTTTCTGCAGGAGTTATAAGCGAAATGGCAGAGGCCTATAGGACATTCGCTGCAATATACCTATATTATCCATTCAAGCGGAGACCCAGCCCATTTATGGAGTTCTACGGCATGCAGAACCCCTCAAGGAGAACCATGTTCAAAAACGAAGATGAAATGATAAGGGCCATGGTTGAGGAGAAGGAATACTGGACAAAAGTTTAATCCCTTTCAATTTAATCCCGAATAATAAAGGGGAAGAAAAGCCAGGAAATCACTTCTTGACCCATCCGCGGTCCTTCATGGCCTGGTAGACTCTGCTGACAGCGACGACGTAGGCTGCATCTCTCATGTTGATGCCTTTTTCCTTGTGGGTGTTGTAGACATCCCAGAAGGCCTTTGTCATCTTGTCGTCGAGCCTCTTCCTTGTCTCCTCAACTGTCCAGTAGAAGCCGTTGATGTTCTGCACCCACTCAAAGTAGCTGACTGTAACACCGCCAGCGTTGCAGAGGAAGTCCGGAATTACGAGGATACCCTTCTCGTGGAGTATTTCATCTGCCTCCGGTGTGGTCGGACCGTTGGCAAGTTCGGCGACGATCTTGGCCTTAATGTTGTCAGCGTTCTTCTTGGTAATAACTTCCTCAATGGCCGCTGGGGCGAGGACATCGACATCAAGCTCAAGGAGCTCCTCATTGGTGATGTTGGTTGCTCCCGGGAAGTCCTTGACTGAGCCTGTCTTCTTCTTCCAGGCAAGAACCTCGTCGGCGTTCAGTCCATCCGGGTTGTATATGCCGCCCTTACTGTCGCTGACGGCTACGACCTTCATACCGTAATCCTCTGTCATGATCTTGGCCATATAATAGCCGGCGTTACCGTAGCCCTGTATTGCTATGGTCTTACCCTTGAGATCCATTCCAAGGGCCTTTGCAGCTTCTCTAACTGCAAAGCTTGCTCCCCTTGCAGTAGCGTCCATTCTTGCGACGATACCACCAACACTCGGCGGCTTGCCGGTGATGATGCCGAAGGCAGGGGTCTTTCTCCTTGCAAGCATCTCGTACTCGTCCATCATCCAGGCCATAATCTGTGGGTTTGTATAAACGTCCGGAGCCGGAATGTCCGTGTACGGGCTGATGATGTCGTAGATGGCCCTTATGTAGCCTCTTGCAAGCCTCTCCTTTTCTCTGTCGCTCATTTCCTTGGGGTTGCAGATGACTCCACCCTTACCTCCACCATAGGGTATGTCAACGACAGCACACTTCCATGTCATCCAAGCGGCGAGGGCCTTAACCGTGCTGAGGGTCTCATCAGGGTGCCAGCGGATACCGCCCTTTGTCGGGCCGCGGGCCCAGTTGTACTGAACCCTGAAACCTGTGAAAACCTTGACAGAACCATCATCCATCTCAACCGGAATTGATACCTCAAGAATCCTCTGAGGCCTCTTTAAAAACTCAAGAGCCTCATCACTTATGTCCATATACTGGGCAGCCCTCTCAAGCTGCTTAACAGCAATTTCAAACGGGTCCTGCTCAACCATCTTTACCACCTCAAGTTTCGGTAATCTGCGATGTGGGTTTAGGCATTTACCTATATAAACCTTTCGTCGAAAAAGGCCGGAAAACCTTTATTTTTCAACAAAAGGTTATGTACGCAAATTTTCAGCGAAAAGAAAAATTCTCCCGAAATTTTAATAGGAAAAGAGGCACGTGCATCCAATATTTTTTATACATTGGGGGACATCAGAATACATTAATGAATAAAATTGAAATGAGCCCTCAGCGAGAAGTCGGTCATCATATCTCAGCTCACTCTCTCTTTCAATCATCGGGCAAATGTATCTTGAAAAGACGCCTAATAAAAGTTTTTAACATAGAAGCCCCCTGAGATTGGCATCTTACCGGAGTTCATGGGACTTCTCTTGTCAGTATGCCAATCTGCTAACGACCCCCAATCGGGCACTTGGGAAAAATGTCAATTCCAATCCTTATTAAAAGATAAAGTAAATCGTCTTTTGTCGAAATAGAGGAGTAGAAAGCTTTATTAAGTATTGCATGTTAGATAGCAATGCTACCTTATGTCGCCGGATGTCCGGAATGGTTGATTCGAGTTTAGAGGTGAAATGAGATGGCTGAACAAAGAGATAAATGGGCAACCAAGCTCGGTTTGATTTTAGCTATGGCAGGAAATGCCATCGGTCTCGGCAATTTCTGGAGATTCCCCTACCAGCTTGCCAGCAACGGTGGCGGAGCATTCATGATACCGTATTTCTTTGCGCTGTTTTTCCTGGGAATTCCAGTGATGTGGATTGAGTGGACAATCGGTAGATACGGAGGCAAATACGGCCACGGTACACTGGGCCCGATGTTCTACCTGATGTCAAGGGAAAGCCTGAAGCCAAAGAGCGCACTGTGGTTTGGTGTTCTCGGAGGCCTGCTCGGATTCTCAGTGTCATCACTGCTCAGCTCCTACTACTACCAGATCATAGGATGGTCAGCGGCCTACACATGGTACAGCCTGACGGGAGCATACTTTGGCCAGGATACCTACAAGTTCTTCGTGGGCTACATATCCAATACAAGCGCGGTGCTGTTCTTCTGGGCACTGACGATGGTTCTCCTTGGAATAGCAGTAGGACAAGGTGTCAGCAAGGGTATAGAAAGATGGGTCAAGGTAATGATGCCGGCATTGTATGTGTTTGCTATTATATTGGTTATAAGAGCATTAACACTTGGTTCACCTGTTAAGCCGGAATGGAGCGCCATTGGAGGTCTGTCATACATCTGGACACCCAACTTCTCTGCATTGAGCAAGAATTTCTTCAAGATAGCACTGGCAGCAGCAGGACAGATATTCTTCACACTGTCCCTCGGTATGGGTATTATACACAATTATGCCAGCTATCTCGGGCCTGAGGATGACGTTGCGCTCAGCGGTCTCGCAACGGTTTCGCTCAACGAATTTGCAGAGGTCATCCTTGGTGGTTCGCTCGCTATACCTATCGCCTTCGCATACCTTGGCCCTGAGAAGGCAATCAAGGGCGGTGTTGGTCTTGCATACATGGCACTGCCAAACGTCTTCATGCACATGCCCGCAGGAAGAATCTTCGGAGCCTTCTGGTTCCTGCTCCTCTGGTTCGCAGGATTCACCTCGGCAATTGCAACATACAACTATCTGGTAGCAATGCTTGAGGAGGATATACACATAGACAGAAAGAAGGGCACTTGGATGGTCTTCGTGTGGCTCTTCATACTCGGCCTGCCCATAGCACTTGACAAAACACTGCTGGTGCTCACGGATATGGACATGTGGGTCGGCAGCTACTTCCTCGTCCTGCTCGGATTCTTCGACATCGTGGTAGGTCTCTGGCTCTTCAAACCGGACAACTTCTGGGAGGAGCTTCACAAGGGTGCCTTCATCAACGTTCCAAGCTGGTTTAAGCCAATAATGCTCTACATTGCACCGATCTACATGCTGATACTGCTCGCAGGGAATACATGGAACTATGCAAAAGGCGGTGTATTCACACTTTCACCGGCATACATGCAGGATCTGGTGAAGAACCAGGCGCTGGTTTCAACGACAATTGGCTACGCTAAACATGCAGTTACCGTTGCAAGGGGCATGATATTCATCGTCATCATAATCGGTGCCATTGAGGCATACATGGCCATCAAGAAGAAGTATAAGGAAGAACTTGAGAAGAACGAGGTTATCATAAAGCTCTGAGGTGGTCAAGATGAACGCAAGCGCATTGGGATTTCTCATATTTGCATGGGGGACAATATTTATAATGATGTATTGGAGCATTACAAAGCTCCTGCATCATGAGAAGCAGCAAAAGGCTTAAAGCCTTTCTTTTCTTTTCCCTTTTGGAGGTGTTCCTGTGAAGAGTCCTGATATTCTGCGAGATGTAGCACAGACAATTGAGGATATCGAAAGGAAAGTTAATTCCCTTAAAAATCTCTCCAACAAGAACAAGGCTAAGGCATTAAGATTACTCAATGAAGCAAGGGAAAACTTTACCAGACTTGCTGATGAGGTTGTTGTCGATAATGAGGAGCTCGCAAACTTCTTCCTTAAAAGAGCAGTCAAGCTGAAAAACAGCACAACGGATAAGTTCATTGAAAAGATGGGCGAGAAGGAGTATATGAAAGAAGTTAGTGCCATGAACAGATACTCAAAGGTCGCCCCCTACGACTTTGCAGGCAAGGTGAAGGAGCTCCAGAAGGCATACAGGGCATTTCTATTTGGCATGATTCCATTCTATATCGTCTCCGGCATATACGGGCCGGCATTTGCCATAACCGCGTTGATACTGGTTATACCAACGTTGCTCTCCATGATAAGCCTCAGAAAGAGAGGTTCCATAGGTTTAATGCTCGCCCTTGCTGTCATGCCGGTTCCAATAGTTCTCGGAGCTTTCTCAGTTCGGTATGGGATATACGCTCTCTCTCACCAGGAAGAACTCATGAAAATCGCCGATGCGTTCCACAGGAGCCTGACATTTGCCCAGGGGATTGCAGTCCTTGTAGCACTGCTCGGGGCGGTCAGTATAGTCCTCCTAAGCTATGCGGCCTATTCCCTCTACAAGCACAGACACGCTTTCCTTTAATAGAGCGCTTTATTTCCTTTCTCTCCCGTCCTTATTCTTATCGCGTCATTCACAGGGATGATGAATATCTTTCCATCTCCGGGTATGCCCCTCCGGGAGTTGCGAATGATCGTCTCCAATACCTTTTCGAGGTCTTCATCCTTTACAACAATCTCCAGCTTCATCTTTGGGAGCATATCATGGGGAGGGATTCCGCCCTGCACTCCCCTGCCCTGCACCGGGAAAGCGGTTAAGGCTACAAAACCCATCTGCTTCAGAGCCTTCTTAACCCTCTCAAAATCCTCAGGCCTCAAAACAGCTTCAACCTTCTTCATGAAACCACCGTATAATATACGGTGAAGAAAAGAAAAGCCTTTCGAAATTAAATCTGGGAGACGAATTTCCTCAATCTTTTAATGGAAATCCTTGTCTTTTTGGATAGCTCATTAAGGTCTGCATTTTTCAAGTCCTCAATACTTTTTACGCCAGCCTTCTCCAGCTTCTTCAGTGTTTTTGGCCCTATCCCCTTAATCTTAAGAAGCTCCTTGCTGTCCTTCTTCTTCAACTCTGCCCTCTTCCTTTCTGCACCCTTTCTCCGGGTTTTCCTTTTGATGCTCTCCATAGCAACGTAATCATAGAACCTCTCAGACGCAACCTTCCTCCTTTTCTCAGCCCTCTCCTCGGGAACTGCCGGCGGTTCAACGAATTTCGGCACCTCAGGAGGATTCTGGCTCACATAGGTATCTATCCTGATGGGTCTGAAGACGTTGTCTTTCTCTTCAAGCTCTTCAAGGACAGAGGTATTGAATTCTCTGTCTTCAAAGTATCTCTCAATCCCGTTTGCAAGCCTGTGGAAAGCCGAGGCATGCTCAAAGAGGCGTCTCCTCCCGTATTCTCTGGCCTGACCGGTTGTTACCAAAAATGGCCAGTCGCTGCTTTCAAGGAGAAGGAGCTCTCTGGCAAGCTGCTCCAGAGCTCTGTCCCCAAGGGAATCCCGTCCATAATACCTGCTCGCCATGGATACCATCCTGTCCTCAGCAGCATAAACATGCTCCCACATCCACTCGACTTCGGGGTTCCACCATGTCGAGTGATCAGAATCCTTGCCCCATGAACCTTCGGGCAGCTCTATCTCGCGCCTCTCACCTTCGTATGTCTCCAGATAGGCTGAAATCGTCGTTGTTTTAATGCCCTCCTGATCCATGAGCTCAAGAACTCTCCCGAGCCATTTAATTCCCTCAAACCACCAGTGGCCGAAGAGCTCTGTATCATAGGGCGAAACCACTATGCCTTTTTCCCCGAATCTGCTTTCATGATTCTCCAGAAGGCTCTTAACGAGGGAGATGAAATGCTTCGCATGCTCCTCAACCCTCTCAAGCGCCTTTTTAGGGTCGTAGAACTCCTTCTCACCAAGATCCACATCCTTCCCCGTAATCCTCCAGTACTGACCGCCACTCTTTTCTGCCTTCTTGTGGAACTCCCTGTACCAGAAGTCGCCGGGATAGCCATAGTGGGCGCTCCACACTTGATGGCCTGTCTCTCTGTTGCGGGCAAAGACTGCAACGTTTGATCCTTTGATGAAGTAAGGTCTCAGCGTGGTCTTTTCTGTCTCTGCCAGCGTGACCTCACCGTAGCCCTTACTGATCGGGCCCTCATCAATCAGGTTGCTCTCCACAAAAAAGAATCCCAGCCCATATTTCTCTAAAAACTTTTCCAGCCCTTTCCTATACACCATCCTTCCCATGGGCAGCTCCCACTTGCCCTCCGAGCGATAAGCGCACTCAGGGAGCCAGATACCTCTGGGCCTCTTCCCGAAGTGCTTCTCATAGGTCAAAACACCATTTGCAAGCTGGGATTCTATGGCTTCATCCCTCAGGAGCAACGGTAGATATCCATGCGTGGCCGCTGAAGTTATGATTTCGAGATGACCTTCATCCTGAAGCTTCTTCAGCTCTCCGATTATATCGCCTCTGATTTTCTTCCAGTAATCAAAGACCTCCCTGAAATAGGTGAGCATGTAACTCACAGCCCTTTCATCGTATTTACCGCTCTGAAGATCTTCCTCCATGGATTTGAGCTTTCTTTCCATGTATCTCTGAAACTCCAACTTCACATATTCATCCCTCAGCTGTTCGGCCAGCACAGGTGTTATACCGATGACGAGCTGAAAGCCCACATCTTTTTCCCTGAGTCTTTCGAGTTCCATGAGTAGCGGAATGTAAGTCTCAGCCATGGCTTCATAGAGCCATTCTTCCCCAAATGGCCATTTTCCATGCTTTCTCACGTAGGGAATGTGAGTATGGAGGACAAAGGTAAAGTATCCTTTCATCATGTATCACCATGGGTGTTGGTGCACTTCAAGTATTTAACTTTATTCTGTCCTTTGTTGGCATGATGTCAGTAAAAGAGCATCAATGCACATTATAATCCGTCACATCCTGCTCCAGCAACCCTTTAAAACCCGGATGCCAATTCAGAGTGGGTGGGAGAATGAAAGAAGAAATGAGCAGCGTGGATATAAAATACATCGTTGAGGAGCTTCAGAAATTGATTGGCTCTCGCGTTGATAAAATCTATCACGATGGAGGCGAGATAAGGATAAAACTCCGCACAAAGGAAGGGAGACAGGATCTAATCCTTGAAGCCGGAAAAAGAATCCACATCACGAGCTACATAAAAGAGGCACCGAAAATGCCCTCCTCATTTACGATGCTGCTGAGAAAGCATCTGAGCGGGAGGTTCATTGATGCTATTGAGCAGCATGATTTTGACAGGATAGTGAGGATCAGGATTGGCGATTACACCCTCGTAGGCGAGCTCTTTAAGAAGGGGAATATAATCCTCCTCGATCCAGAAAACAGAGTTCTTGCAGCTTTAAAATATGAGGAGTTTAAAGACAGGGTGATAAAGCCGAAGGCGGAATACAGGCTGCCCCCCGCAAGGGAAAACCCTGTGGATATCAGCTGGGACAGATTCAGAGAGATTATCCAGAGCGAAGGAATTGAAATTGTTCGGGCCCTGGCCAGAAAACTGAACATGGGCGGCCTCTATGCAGAGGAGATACTGCTTAGGGCGGGCATAGAAAAGACCAGAAAAGCCGATGAGCTTGATGAGGATGAGCTCAGGCTTATATTCGAAACAATGAAATCAGTCTTCACAGGGGAACCAAAGCCAAACATCGTCTATGAAAACGGCAAGATGCTCGACGTGCTACCGGTTGAGCTGAAGTGGTATGAGCGCTATGAAAAGCGCTACTTTAAAACATTCAGCGAAGCTCTGGATGAATATTTCGGGAAAATAACCGTCGAAAAAGCTAAAATCGAGAGAACCAGGAAGCTGGAGCAGAAGAAAAAACAGATCATGGCAACCCTGAGAAAGCAGGAAGAGCAAATGAAGGGCTTTGAGATTGAAGCTCAGAAGAATCAGGAGATTGGAGATCTGATTTATGCAAACTTTACGTTCATTGATAATCTGCTGAGGGAGCTCAGGAAGGCCGTCGAGAGGCTCGGCTTTGAAGAGTTCAGACGGCGCTTGGAAGCTGGAAAAAAAGAGGGAAACAGGATTGCGCTGATTATCAAATCCATTGAGCCAAAGGACAAAGCCATCACAGTTGAGCTGGACGGTAAGAAGGTAAAGCTCTACCTTGAAAAGAGTATAGGAGAGAATGCAGAGCTGTATTATGAGAAAGCAAAGAAGGCAAGACATAAACTTGAAGGGGCAAAGACAGCCTACGAAAACACAAAGAAAAAGCTCAGGGAGATTGAAGAGCTTATCGAGGAGGAAATGAAGAAGGAACTGAACGTTAAAAGGCTTGAAAAGAGAAAGAAAAGGTGGTTTGAGAAGTTTCGCTGGTTCATCAGCAGCGAAGGCTTCCTTGTTCTGGGGGGAAAGGATGCCACCACCAATGAGATGTTAATCAAAAAGCACATGGAGGAGAAGGATCTCTACTGCCATGCTGACGTTTATGGAGCGCCGCACGTGGTCATCAAGAACGGCCGGAAGGCAGGGGAGAGGACAATCTTTGAGGCCTGTCAGTTCGCTGTCTCAATGTCGAAAGCATGGAGCAGGGGTGTTTATTCGGAGGATGCATACTGGGCATATCCCGAGCAGGTGACAAAAAAGACACCGAGCGGCGAGTACCTCGGCAAGGGGGCATTCATGGTGTACGGCAAGCGCAACTGGCTCCATGGTCTGCCCCTGAAGCTTGCAGTCGGAGTTATCTCCTACGAAGGGGATGAATTTGTGGTATGCGCTCCTGTGGATGCCATCAAAGTTCACACGGACAGATACGTCGTCATAAGACCCGGAAGTCTCAGGAAGAGCGAGCTAGTCAAAAAAATAAAACACATCTTTGAAAAGTGGGGGCACAAAATAAGGGAGGAGGAGATAATGGCAGTTCTTCCTCCAGGAAGCGGTGAAATTGTTGAGGTAGTCGATTAGATGCTACTTCCCACTTTTTCCGGCTCCTCCTCCAACCAGACCTATTAAAAAGCCGATTCCTCCAATTATATAGCCATATGATATCATGTCCATGATTTTTTCTCCAGTGGTGGCCCAGATGGGGTAGGTAAACAGAATCATGCCAATAATCCCCAGTAGATGCCCTCCTCTACCTCCTGTAAGGCCGATGATTGCTCCAAGGAGGATGAGGGAAACTCCAACGACATATGACATGAAAAGGATGAGGTTTGTATTTGGATTTTCAATATTGAGATTTTTTATGGTCTCTTTTATTTGATCCATGTTGTTGTAGAGCTCCTTTGCGATGTCTATCATAGTAACCTGCTCATTTCCGTACCATTTTGCTACTTGGAACCATGGCATGGTAAATGAGAACAAGACCAGAACTGCAGCCAGGAATCCCACTATCCGCATGATACACCACCAAAGCGTAAGTTTGAACTACGGATTTTTAACTTTTATGGAGAAAGCAAGATTTAAAGCATCAAACACGCATGTGCTGAAGGGGAGAGATGATGATAAACCTCTATGCCTTGGCCCAAAGGGAATTCGCAAAGGACTTGATTTTTCAGATTGATGATGAGACCGTTACTCTCTCAATAAAAGGGGTTCTGATTGCGCGTATAAACAAGAACACCCATAATTTTTCATTCTTTGAACTGGGTGAGCATCAGTTTGTCATTTCTGTTCAGATGAAGGGCTTTGTGCTTTACATAGGTGTTGAGGCCGACGAAGAATTTGAAGAGGAGGCTTATCCTGAGGTGATGAGAACCCTGATGGAGCATCTTCTCCCCTCAATTGGAATGTTAATAGCAGAAGCTGACAGGAAATACAGGGGAAAAGCTGATTTGCTCCTGGATGATAATATGAAGGACGATATGAAAGAATTTTTCTATGGGTTACTGATAAGGCATAAAGAAGGAAGGAGCATATACGAGCAGACTGAGATAGCCTAATCCTGGAAAATAGTGTATGGCTGGATAAATGACAAAAACCAGCCAGAATTACCGAAGATTTTTGACACTATTCCAGGTATGTAGTCAAAAATTATTTAAGTTCTGCATCATTTTACCGTGTGGATATTCGAGCGCTTAAGGGCTTATGATCGCCCCCTCCTCCATTTTGTTTCTCTGGATTCAGATTAAACATCTTTTGTCATTTCTCCAAAAAGCGGGACAAAAACTACTTAAACTTTAAAGTTTCCTAAGCACTGATGCCCTATGATATTCAGGAGTGAGTGTTTTTGGCTCTGAGGGATTTCTTCCCGAATTCCCGGTTAGTCCTGAAATTCTAAGGCGGGATTGTTTTTGGCGTGATTAGGGGGGTTTGTTTTTGGAGTTCCTATCCATGAGCTCTGGCCAGTTTTAGGGCTGGTTTTTACACTCATTATTCCCTCATCTTTGGGATTTTTATTGAAACAAGGAGGTGGCTGAAATGAAAGCTGTTCTGACAGATGGAAAAATACCGAGGAGATGGTACAACATCCTTCCGGATTTACCGGAGCCTTTAGCACCGCCCTTAGACCCTGAAACAAACGAACCAGTAAAGCCCGAGAAGCTTTTGAGGATTTTTGCAGCTGAGCTGGTAAAACAGGAGATGAGCACCGAGCGGCACATCGAGATTCCTAGGGAGGTAAGGGAACTATATGCCAAGATAGGTCGACCAACACCGCTCTTCAGGGCGACGAATCTTGAAAAAGCTCTGGATACCCCTGCGAGGATATACTTCAAGTATGAGGGGGCAACTGTTACTGGAAGCCATAAGATAAACACGGCTTTAGCTCAGGCCTACTATGCCAAGAAGCAGGGGGTAGAGAGGCTTGTAACCGAAACCGGAGCCGGACAGTGGGGAACTGCTCTGAGTTTGGCCGGGGCTTTGCTGGGTCTTAAGGTTCGTGTTTACATGGCGAGAGCGAGCTACCAGCAGAAACCCTACAGGAAGACCATAATGCGCCTCTATGGAGCTGAAATCTACCCAAGCCCGAGCGACAGGACGAGGATAGGCAGAAAATTCCTGAAGGATGATCCGAATCACCCCGGCGGCCTTGGGATAGCCATAAGCGAGGCCATAGAAGATGTTTTAAATGA
>WAPO01000170.1 GCA_015520705.1 Thermococcus sp.
GGGGATAAAAGGATAGTCGCTACAAATCTGGATGCGAATCTCCTTATGGCTGAAAACTTCCGGCATTTTGATTTTGTTGACCTCGATCCCTTCGGCTCGCCGATGGAGTTCCTTGATTCAGCCCTCAGAGCTGTAAAGAGGCGCGGTGTTCTGGCCGTTACGGCCACGGACACAGGCGTTCTCTGCGGCGCCTACAGGCACGCCTGCCGCAGGAAATACCTCGCCGAGCCGATGAGAGGGGAGCTCTGCCACGAGGCCGGACTGAGAATTCTCATCGGAACTGTGGTGAGATACGCCGTCAAATACGACCTCGGCGTTGATGTCCTCCTCGCGTACTACCGCGACCACTACTTCAGGGCTTTTCTGAGGCTCAAAAGCGGCGCGAGAAAAGCAGATAAGAGCCTTTCAAAGCTCGGCTATCTGTGGCAGGAAGAAAGCGGAAAGTTCCGTTATGAGGAAAAACTTCTCCCAGAGAGCCCAAAAGCACACGGCCCGCTGTGGCTCGGTCCTCTGAAGGATCAGGAGCTCCTTGGAAAGCTTTACAGGCTTGGGAAGGAATCAGAGCTGGCACACAGAAAGACCCTTCAGTTCCTCCAGACGCTTGTGGAAGAATTGGATACCCCGTTCTTCTACGATACACACGCCCTTGCAAGAAGGAACAGCCTCAAGGTCAGAAAGCTCACTGACATCATTGAAATCCTCCGCAGGAAAGGCTACAGGGCGACGAGAACTCACTTCTCTCCGACAGCCATAAAAACGGACGCACCCTTTGAAGAGGTGCTTAAAGTGATGAAGGAGCAACCGACATCCATTTAACCTCCGGTTCCTATCTTGGAGAGGTGATAAAATGGATGAGATGATTGCACTCGCCCAGGAGTTCTACAGGGATGAGTATGCTGATTCAGTCCTCTACGCCCAGCTGGCCAGGATTGAGAGCAATGAGGAGATCAAACAGGAATTCCTGAGGCTCTCAAATATAGAATCAAAGCATGCAAAGTTCTGGCATGATTTCATAAAGCGCCACGGTGGGGAGGTTCCAAAGCCGAGCGTTAAGAGGCTCACGGCCTTCAGCGTTAAACTCCTTCGAAGGCTTCTGGGACCAGGTTCAGTGGCATCTCTCCTTGAGATGGGTGAGAACAGCGCGATACAGAAGTATTTCAAATATCTAACAACCTATGCTAACCGTTTTACAGAGGAGGAGATGGAAGAGATAAAGGAGGTAATCCTCGACGAGCTGGAACATGAGAGATTCTTCTACGAAAGCAAAGAGCGCTTCCACGTCGAAAACACCCGTGACCTCGTTCTGGGAATGAACGACGGACTCGTTGAGATTCTCGGAGCGGTTACGGGTCTCTCGGCGGTTTATCCGAACAGCCCCCAGCTCGTCGGAATAAGCGGTCTCATTGTCGGCGTCGCGGGCGCGCTTTCGATGGCCATAGGAACGTTCGTCTCCGTCCGCTCGCAAAGGCAGATAAAGGAGTCGGTGAGGGACAGAATGGAAGTTCTCTTCAGGGTTTCTCCTGAAAAAGCCGCTGAGGAACTGGTGGATAAGCTCATAGAAGGCGGAATGCCAGAGGAAGTGGCTAAGGATGTTTCAAAAGAGTTGGCAGGGAATACGGAGGCAATAATGCAGCTCCTCCTTCCTGAGGCCGAGGAGAATGAGGTAAGGGCGGCGCTCTATACGGGATTATCCTACCTGGCAGGCGTCGCTTTTCCTGTTACCCCTTATTTCATTGCATCGAGCTCCCTAACGGCCCTTCCCTTTTCGATATTCCTCGCGGGTTCAGCGCTGGCGATAGTTGCGACGCTTATATCCCTCCTCTCAGGAATTTCAATCAGGAAGAAGGTATTTGAGATGGTGACAACAGGCCTCGGTGCTGCCTTCCTGAGCTACCTCTTCGGAAGGCTGATGGAGGCTTTCTTCAACGTCTCAGCGCTTTAGAGGTAACCGCCTCAACATCGGCTTTTCATTATTTTTCTCTGCATGGATATGAACACTCTAGACCTTCACGTGCTTCCATTTCCCTCTCCTGAAGGCCCACCAGAGTAGGGCGGCAGTGGTAAATGTTTCGAGGCTCATGGCTATCCACGCCGCTATGACGCCGAGACCCCTAAAGTGAACCGGCCCGAGGGTAAAGCCGAAACCAAGCAGGTAAGCGGGCAGTATGCGGAAGAGCAGCTTGCTGACAGCGGTGATATACATCGGTGTTTTCGTATCTCCCGCTCCCCTGAGGGCCCCTCCCAGAACAAAAACCCACCCAAGGGGTATCTCGCTGATTCCGACTATCAGAAGGTATATGCTGGCCAGCCTGAGGACTTCACTGTAGTTCGGGTCGCCCGAGCTTATGAAGGGCATCACAAGATAGCGGGGAAATGTTATCAGAATAAAGGCCATCAGGGTCATGAAGAGCCCCACCATTTTGAGGGCTTCATAGACCGTTTTTTCTGCCCTGTCAGGCCTCTCAGCCCCCAGATTCTGACCAACCAGAGCGGAAGTCGCGACGTTGAAGCCGAAGGCAGGCATGTATGCTATGCTCTCCACGCGGAGGCCCACCTGGTGGGCCGCCAGAGCTATCGTCCCAAAGCGGGTTACAACGCTCATATAGAGGAAGTTGTAGAAGCTGAACAGACCCCTCTCGACCATCGTTGGAATTCCCACGCGGAGGATTCTCATGGCCATCTCCGGATGGAAGGAATAGGTGAGCTTCAGTCTGAGAACGAGCCTGCCGCTGAGGAGGAGATAAGAGCCAATGAGGAAAGCGGCTGTGATTCCAGCTCCGGAAGCCCATGCCGCCCCAACCGGACCGAGCTTCGGAAAGCCGAACTTCCCGAAGATGAGAAGGTAGTCAAGGACGGCATTGATGACGTTCATCAGAATGCCGAGCTTCATCGGTGTTTTTGTATCGCCCGCACCCCTCAGCGCCGCCAGAGCCGTGAAGCTAACGAATCTTATGGGATAGAAGGCAAACAGAATCCGGATGTATGCATAGCCGAGCTTTATCACACCTTCACTCGCACCCATTATCCTCAGGATGTCATCTCCAAAGAGCCAGCCGAAGAGCATTACCGGAATTCCAAGGAGAAAGGACAGATAAAGGCTCTGCTCCAGAGCCAGAGTGGCATTCTCCTCATCCCTTGCCCCCACGAATCTGGCTATCAGGGCAAGGGAACCTGTGGCAACGGCGGCCATTATGGGCATCATGAACCAGCTCACCTGTCCTCCCAGCCCGACAGCGGCTATGGCCAGCGCCCCTACATGTCCGACCATCATGGTGTCCACTAAGTTAAGCAGCGTCTGGGAGATGTTGCCCATTATCGCGGGCCACGCCAGCTTCCAGAGCCTTCTCTGTATTTCATCCATGGATACCACTCAGACGATTATCTAAACGGTAAAAGAGTTGTGGAGGTTAATAAAGTTTGTGCAGTCTGAGAGGAGAAGCTAAAAACAGGTCGTCAGAATATCCGGACTTGAGTCCCATCCAAAACAAAACAAAATAAAAGGATCAGAGCAGGTTTCTGGCCTTCTTCCACTTTCTGCTCCAGCGGTACTTCCTCATACGCGAGCTCCTTCCGAAGCCGCAGGCGGCACAGTAGCCCTTCTTAACGTTAAAGGACTTCCTGCCGCATCTCCTGCATTTTATGTGAGTTGGTGTCCTGTTTCTCTTTCCATGTGGTGCTGTTCCGCTTCCCACAGTAAATCACCTCACTCGCTCTCTACAGGGGAGATTGCCAACACATTGTCTCCTCTAATCACAATCTTGCCATACTGTTTTGTAACCTCGCCGCCCTCCACGAGCTGGGCGTTGGCGAGGACTATATTCAGGTGAATGTCATAACCGATGAGCTTTCCCCTAAATTCGAAGCCCTTCTTCAGGATCACCAAAACATCCGTGTCGAGTGACTTGTGTATAACATCGAGTGGTCTTTCCGCCATTTTCCTTCCCTCCCAAATAATCAAAGCCGATATCAAATTCATAACCGAGAAGTTGGTTTATAACTCTTTCCCTCCATCCAAAACATTTTTATGAATTTAGCTCATCTCCCTCTCAGGTGGTGCTGGTGAAAATTGACAGATATGAGGTTCTTCAGGATTTGATGAGGAGGCGAGGTTTCGCATGGGGAAGCTTTGAAATCTACGGCGGTGCGAGAGGCTTTTATGATTACGGTCCTCTTGGAGCAACAATAAAGCGTAAAATCGAGCAGAAAATCAGGGAAGCCTTCATCCGGGAGGGCTTCTTCGAGCTTGAGACTCCGGATATAACGCCGGAGAGGGTCTTCATAGCGAGCGGCCACGTCGAGAAGTTTGTTGACCCCCTCGTGGAGTGCAGGAAATGCGGGCTGAGATTCAGGGCTGATCATCTCGTTGAGGAGGCTCTGGGCATAGACACAGAGGGTATGAGCGCCGAGCATCTAACCCGGCTCATAAAGGAGCACGGGATAAAGTGCCCGGAGTGCGGCGGCGAGCTCGGCGACGTCTGGTATTTCAACCTGATGTTTGAGACGTTCATCGGCCCCTACAAAGACAAGAAGGGCTACCTGAGGCCCGAAACGGCTCAGGGAATATTCGTCAACTTCAAGCGCTTGAATGCATTTGCGAGGAACAGGCTGCCTTTCGGTGTTTTCCAGATCGGTAAAGCATACAGAAATGAAATCTCACCCAGACAGGGAATGCTCCGCCTCAGAGAGTTTACACAGGCCGAGGTCGAGATATTCTTCAACCCCAAGGAAACGGCTCATCCCCACTTTGACGAGGTCAAGGACATCTCTGTAAGGCTTTACCCGATAGAGCACCAGCTTAAAGACCTTGGAATGATTGAGATGACGCTCGAAGAGGCTGTTGAGAAAGGCTACGTCATGAACACCTTCTTTGCCTACTATATGGCCATGGTTAAGAACGTTCTCCTCGACATAGGCATCCCTGAGGAGAAGATAAGGTTCAGACAGCAGCTGCCCGAGGAGAGAGCCCACTATTCAAGCGACACGTGGGATGTTGAAATCCATAGCGAGCGCTTCGGCTGGATAGAGTGCGTGGGCATAGCCTACCGCGGTGACTACGACCTCAGCAGACATAAAAAGATGAGTGGTGCAGATTTGACGGTTCTCATACACTACGATGAGCCGAAAATAGTGAAACGCCTTAAAGTTTCCCTTAACATGAAGCGTGTTGGGCCGAAGCTCAAAGGGGACGCCAAGAGGATAAACGAGCTTATAAAGAGCTGGGACGAGGAGAAGCTCAGAGCACTCGTAGAAATTCTTGAGAAGGAAGGGAAGGTAACCATCGAAGGCCACGAGCTTGAGAAGGCAGACTTCATAATCAGGGAGAGCGAGGAGAAGGTAACCGGGGAGAAGATAGTGCCCCACGTGCTTGAGCCGAGCTTTGGAATAGACCGCCCCTTCTACCTGCTCCTTGAGAATTCTTTAACGGTTGATGAGGACGGCAGGGTTTATCTGAAGCTTAAAAAGGACATGGCCCCCATAGAGGTTGCAGTTCTGCCCCTCGTGGCAAAGGAACCGCTGACTGACATAGCCTACAGAGTTTTCAGAGACCTTCAGAAAGAGGGATTCATCGTGGTTTATGACGAAAAAGACACCGTGGGAAGAAGATACGCGCGCTATGATGAAATTGGAACGCCCTACTGTGTGACGGTGGACAATCAGACGCCCGAAGATGGAACCGTGACCATCAGGGACAGGGACACGAGGGAACAGTTCAGGGTAAAAATCGAAGAGCTCCCTGGGAAGCTTAGGGAGCTGATCTTCGGAAGGGTTTAACATGCCTTTCTTTTATTCATTTGATCATCTCAAAGTCCACTACAAAACCTATGGAAGCGGCAAGTCTCTGCTCTTTCTTCATGGCATACCTGGAAACTTGGATAACTGGAAGCACCTAGTGCCCCTTTTGGAGGGGGAGTTTTTAATTGTGACCTTGGATCTCAGAGGGTATGGTTTATCTGACAAGCCCGAAAAATTCACAATGATAGATCATGTCAGGGACGTTTTGACTTTGATGGAGAAGCTTGAAATAGACCCCACGGAGGCTTTTCTCATAGGTCATAGCTATGGAACAATGGTCTCTCTGATGCTGTGCTCAA
>WAPO01000171.1 GCA_015520705.1 Thermococcus sp.
CAAACTGAAAGAACATTGAAAACAAAAACAGGTGATTTAAAATGAATGAGAAAATGAAAGGAAAGGAAATAAAAGGAAAAATGAAAGGTAACAACAAAAGTCATGGAAATGGCATGAAGGACAGGAAGGAAATGGAAGAAGGCTGCAGGGGGCACGGAAAGGGAATGAAGGGCATGGGCGGAAAGCACGGCCAGAGAATGGAAAAGACGGAAGAACCTCAGAAGGAATATACCTATGTCAGGGCCGTCGAAACCGGCTTCGATGAGACCGTTGCGAAGGTCAAGGAGGAACTGAAGAAGGACGGCTTTGGAGTCCTCAGTGAGATCAGAGTTGATAATCTCTTCAAGGAGAAGCTCGACCTTGAGATGGAGCCCTACGTTATCCTCGGTGCCTGCAACCCGAAATACTCAAGCGAACTCATCGGGATAGACATAAACAGCGGAACGTTTCTGCCGTGCAACCTCGTGGTCTACGTTAAGGAAGGGAAGACCTATGTGAGCCTTCTGCTCCCGACGGTTGCCATGAGCGTGACCGGGAACGATGAACTCCTTGAAGTGGCTAAAAAGGTCGAGGAGATTCTGAAGGGCGTCATCGAGAGGCTTTGATTTTAGGCCCTCCGGGCGGTGATTTCTGCCCGCCCGAAATGTTATATATTCTGACACCCCAATCAGTTCAGCCGCCGGGACAGAGATGGGAGTGGCTTTTCAGTGTGGTCATAAAAGAGTCGTCTGGCTTTCCATAATCGAAAAATATCCTGTCAAAAATCTGCATAGCAACACCAGAAGGGTTAATAAACATTCTGAGGGGTAAAAGTGCATATGGGTCACTGGATGGATGATGACATCCTGGAGAGTGTTGTTAAGCTGTTCATAGTTATAGTCCTAATCTCCATCCTCTTCGGGAGGGCGGCTGGTTTTATAATATTTGTCGTGATGGCTATGTGGATTGGACACCTGATAAAGCACCTGCTCAAGGACGTTTCGAAACCTAAAAAGCATAGGAAGAGATATCCCAAACCGGTTCCGCCCGCTCCTCCAGCTCCGGCAGAGGACATGAAGGAGCTTCTGAGAAAGTCCCTTATACTCGACCTCCCGCCAAAGATGCACGTCGGGGAGGAAGTCCCGGTGAAGGTGGGCTTCAGAAACCTGCTTCACGGGGTCATAAACGTCGAGATAAATCTCAGCGACCTCGCGAGGCACTTCGAGCTGAGCTCGACAAGGGTTTATTTCCGAAACATCCAGCCCGGTGAATACGTTTCTCAGACAGTCAGGGCGGTTCCCCGCGAGGCGGGAAAAATCAGGGCCAAGATTACAGTCAGGTCGGGAGCTGTAAGCTCAAAGATCCGCATCCAAGTGGAGGTCGTTGAAAGGGCTCCCGCGATAGCTGGAAAGCGTCCTGCTGTAGTTCCAGTCTCGGTAGATTCACAGCCCATGTCGGGCTCTCCCCTTGAGACCCTTTTTGCCAGATACCGGAAGGTTGAGCCTGTGGGAGATGGCGGCTTCGCAAGGGTCTACCGGGCAGAGAGGAAGGACGGAAAGGTTGTTGCCCTCAAAATCCCTCTTAGCCTCACGGAGGAGGGCGGAAAGGCCTTTCTCAGGGAGGTCAGGAACTGGTCGCTTCTCAGCCATCCAAACATCGTCGAGCTCTACGACTACAACGTCTTTCCGGTTCCCTATCTGGAGATGGAATACTGCGAGACGAATCTGGCCAAGCTGGAGAAGCCTGTGAGCCCCGAAAGAGCGGCGAGGATAATCTTCGACGTGACGGAGGGGCTTAAGTATGCGCATTCAAGGGGCATAATCCACCGCGACCTCAAGCCGAGCAACATCCTTCTTAAAAACGGTCGGGCCAAAGTGAGCGACTGGGGGCTTAGCAAGCTCCTCAAGGAGAGCAGGACGACCCACACGGTGAGTTTCACTCCACTCTACGCCGCCCCGGAGCAGATAAGCTCCCGCTTTGGTTCGACGGACGAAAGGACGGACATCTGGCAGATAGGAGCGGTTCTGTACGAGCTCCTGACAGGGAGGCCGCCCTTTGAGGGGGAGGACTTCGTAGAGGTGGCGTCAAAAATAACCCTTGAAGAACCTCTTCCACCGGGCCAGCTGAATCCGGATGCAGAGGCGCTTGAGCCGATTGTCATGAAATGCCTTGCAAAGGGTAAGGAGGGGCGCTATCAGAGTGTCGAGGAGCTCCAGCGTGACCTGGCGGGTTTTCTGGGCCTGAACTACCGTGAAAACCTAAGCAGAAGCATCTCTGCGAAAGACCTTTCGCGGAGCGCCTACTACGCGGGTGAACTGTTTCTGCTGTATCTGAGGCTCAACGACCTGACAAACGCCCTCAAATACGCTGACGACCTAATCCACTACGCAAATGGGAGCGCGAGGGACGAGCTTCTAAAGCTGAGGGAACAGCTCAGGCTTCGCCTTGAAAACGGGCTGGCAGCTCCTCCGGAGCTTCTGGAGAAGGCGGAGATAATAGTGCACAGGATAAAGCTGGGGTTTGGGAGGCTTGAAAGATAAATTCATGAAGACATTATGACAGTTATTTCCTCCCTAACTTTTTCTTTTTATAAATCTGTTGGATGTTCAATTTTTCAATTTCAAAAGCAGAAATGTTAAATAGTTTGCAATGTTATAATAACTGGTGATATAAATGGAAGATGAAGATATGGTGCACAAAAATCATGTGCACGAGAAGCACGAGCACGCACCGCCTGAGGGTGGAGGACACAAAATGGAGAATGAGCAGGGGCATGAAATGCACGAGCATGAAGCCCACAAGGGACACTCTCACGCGGAGCACCACAAAATGATGATGGAAGACTTCAAGAGGAGGTTTATTATTTCAGGCATACTCACGATTCCGATACTGTTTCTATCTCCTCTGATTCAAAGGTTCCTGGGATTCACGTTTATATTCCCAGGAGATCATTATGTCCTCTTTGGACTGTCAGCAGTGGTTTATTTCTACGGCGGCTGGCCCTTCCTCAACGGCATGATAGATGAACTTAAGAAGAAGCTGCCAGGAATGATGACACTCATAGCCCTAGCAATCACTGTAGCATTCTCATACAGTGTTGCTGTAACGTTTGGGTTACCTGGAAAGACCTTCTACTGGGAGCTTGCAACACTTATCGACATCATGCTTCTCGGGCATTATATAGAGATGCGTTCAGTTTTGGGTGCTTCAAGAGCGCTGGAGGAGCTGATAAAGTTAATGCCAACCGAAGCACATCTCATAACCCCTGAAGGAGTCAGGGACGTCCCCGTGAGCGAACTCAAGAAAGGCGACGTTGTTCTCGTCAAGCCGGGCGAAAAGATACCCTCCGACGGCATCATAATCGAAGGTGAAACGAGCGTAAACGAAGCAATGCTCACGGGAGAGTCAAAACCTGTCTATAAGAAGCCTGGTGACACCGTCATTGGCGGTTCAATAAACCTTGAGGGCGCGATAAAGGTCAGGATAGAGAAAACAGGAAAGGACACCTACCTTATGCAGGTTGTCGAACTCGTCAGGCAGGCACAGGAGACAAGGTCTAAAACTCAGGATCTGGCCAACAGGGCCGCTCTGTGGCTCACGATTATAGCGATAACAGCAGGAAGTATCACCCTTGGAACATGGCTCTACATTGGAAAGCCATTCGTTTTCGCCATTGAGAGGATGGTCACTGTGATGGTAATCACATGTCCTCATGCTCTAGGTCTGGCGGTTCCGCTGGTTGTCTCGGTCTCAACGTCAATATCTGCAAAGAAGGGAATTCTCATCAGGAACAGGGAGGCCTTTGAAAGGGCAAAAGATGTTCAGGTCGTGGTATTTGACAAGACGGGAACGCTCACGGAAGGAAAGTTTGAGGTAACGGACATAATCCAGCTGGACGAGCTCGGGGACGAAGAAATTCTGAAATATGCCGCCGCGCTGGAGGCACAGTCCTCGCATCCGATAGCACAGGGAATAGTCGAGAAGGCAAAAGCGCTCGGGATTGAGCTTCACAATGTTGAGCAGTCCAAAGTGCTCCCGGGTAAGGGTGTTCAAGGTGTTATCAACGGCAAAGATGTTCTCGTCGTAAGCCCCGGCTTCCTCAAGGAGAACGGGCTTTGGGTAGAGGACGAACGCATCAACAAAGTCCTTGAGCAAGGTAAGACTGTTGTTTTCCTTGTCATTGAGGGAAAGCTGGTCGGTGCAATAGCTCTGGCCGACAGGATAAGGCCAGAATCAAGGGAGGCCGTTGAAAAGCTCCACGAGATGGGAATCAAGGCCTACATGCTCACAGGCGACAACGCCAAGGTCGCGAAGTGGGTGGCTGAAGAGCTCGGCCTCGACGGCTTCTTTGCCGAGGTTCTGCCCCACCAGAAGTCTGAGAAGGTCAAGGAACTTCAGGGAGAAGGATTCATAGTGGCGATGGTTGGAGACGGAATAAACGACGCTCCAGCGTTGATTCAGGCAGACGTGGGGGTAGCCATCGGGGCAGGAACGGATGTAGCAATAGAAAGTGCTGATATAATCCTCGTCAGGAACGATCCGAGGGATGTCATAACAGCGGTGCATCTCGCGAGAGCAACCTACGGGAAGATGGTGCAGAACCTTGCCTGGGCAACAGGATACAACACCTTTGCCATTCCGCTAGCCGCGGGGGTTCTCTACAGCTATGG
>WAPO01000172.1 GCA_015520705.1 Thermococcus sp.
GAATCTCCTCGGCGTTCCCATAGGCCTCCGCAGTGTCAAAGAAGTTAACTCCAAGCTCATAGGCACGGTAAATCATCCGCTTAAATTCTTCGAGGTCTTTTCTCCCATAGACCCCGCTTAAGGAATACGTGCCAATCCCTATCTCAGAAATTTTCAAACCCCTATGCTTCCGATACTTCATGCATGCCCCTCCACATCAAGCCAGAGGCTATTTGCATTAACATTTTAAGAATGCTCCGGCGGTGTTGACGAAGAAATATAGCTTGAGTTAGCAACACTATTTGAACAGAGATAGTAAAGCCTGTCTCAAAAGCATTACATCCGTATCCATCTGAAAGTTTTTAAGATGCATCACAATCTCTAAAGCATGAACGCCGACAGGTCACTGATATACGCGATGGTGGCGGTTCTGCTCTGGTCAACCGTGGCATCGGCATTCAAGCTCTCGCTCCGGAATCTGAGCTATATCCAGCTCCTCTTCTACGCCTCCCTGACCTCGCTCGTGATTTTCACCCTGCTTCTGATAAAAGAAAGAAAAATCGGAGCATTACGGAGAAGGGAAAATCTTAGATCAGCTCTCCTTGGAGCGATAAATCCCTTCCTCTACTACATCGTGCTCTTTAAGGCATACTCCCTCCTTCCGGCACAGGAGGCGCAGGCGCTCAACTACACATGGCCTGTAATGCTATCCCTTCTATCAATCCCGTTCTTGAAGCAGAAAATCACAATCAGACAGATTTCAGGGGTTCTTGTGAGCTTTGGAGGCGTGCTCGTTGTCGCCACGAGGGGCAACCTGCTCTCGCTCAGCTTCAGAGACCCCCTGGGAACAGTCTTGGGGCTCGGGAGCGCGGTGATATGGGCTTCATACTGGATACTGAACCTGAGGGACAGCAGGGAGAGCACGGTAAAAATGTTCTGGAATTTCGCCTTCGGCTTCATCTACACCTCTATACTGGCGACCTCAGCCCATCAGCTAACAATTCCCTGCGTAAAAGGTCTCCTCGGAGCTGTCTATGTGGGGGTTTTTGAGATGGGAATAACATTCCTGGTGTGGCTTAAGGCCCTCGAAAGCGCTGAAACAACGGCAAAGGTTGCAAATCTGATCTATCTAACCCCATTCCTCTCGCTCCTGCTGATACATCTCATCGTCGGGGAGGAGATACTGGTTTCAACCATCACAGGATTATTCCTGATTGTAGGTGGAATAATCATGGGAAGATGGGAAAATCACCAGTGATGCATCATCGAACCTATCATGCCTCCGAGGAGCAGGAAGGTTATAATTATTATGATTATATAGAACACCAGCCCCGCGGTGAAAAAGCCCAGCCCGAACTTGAATCCATCCCCAAAGGTTAATCCCTTCTCATCCCCCATAACTCCACCTCCTGTAGCTTTTAATTAAGTTCACCATGAAGATATAAGAATATTTCGGAGTTCAGGCGGCATGGGATGGTTGAACACCATAGAAAAGTTTCTGGTGGTCCCGCGGCCCGGATTTGAACCGGGGACCTGCGGATCTACAGTCCGCCGCCGCTCCCAGGCTAGGCTACCGCGGGACCTCGGTAGTTAATGTTTAAGGTAGGTTTATAAATTTTTCTCCCAACATCTTCCGGTGAGAACATGAAGCTGTATGAACCCGTTATGCTCGCTATGCCCCTCGCCCGGAAGTTGGGAGAGCTCATAACTGTCAGTAAAAGACTCCCGAACGGAGACGAGGTCAGACAAGTGCTGAAAGGATTCGGGCTTGAGGAGCGCTGCCTCGACAGGGGCCTTGCTCTCCACAGGGAGAGGTTCATCATAACCATTACGTTTCCGGGGACGGAGCATCTCATTGTGGATGTGATCTCCTCAAACGGAGAGCTAAGCGATGCCCTCGAAGTGATAGCATACCACGACAGAAAGCTCGAAGCCTATGTCGTCGAGATTCTCCCTGCCAATGAGCTCGGGTTTGAAGGGAACATCGGGCTCGAACCTGTCATAATAGATGACAAAACCTTTGAACTCAAGAGCGCTCCCGTTCTGGGGCACTTTGAAGAGCATGAAGAGGGCATCTTCCTGATCATAGATGGGGAAACCTACAGCAGATGGAAGGCCCGTGAGACATGCCCCATCTGCGGCGGGAAACTTGCATGGAAGGGAGAGGAGGCATACTGCGTGGACTGCGGATACGGGATTAAGGTGGTGAAAGCATGAGCAAACTCATCAAAACCCAGCTCGTAAAGTACTCCCGTCTGGCCCACGAGCGCGGTCTGACGGC
>WAPO01000173.1 GCA_015520705.1 Thermococcus sp.
CTCAAAAGAATGCACGAGAAGGCTAAACTACAAGCAAAACACTACATCAATACTGTCGTGAGGCAAACTGTTGAAAAGCTCTACCAGTTAGGTGTCTCCAGAATTGTCGTCGGCTACCCGAAGGGCATCAGTAGGAACTCTGAAAAAGGCAGGAGGCAGAATTTCCTCCTCTCCCACGTGTGGCGGTTCAATACAGTGATTCAACGGCTTAAGGAAGTGGCTGAAGAGTATGGTATTCAAGTTGAAGTCGTTGATGAGGCTTTCACTTCTCAATCGTGCCCTTTCTGTGGCCAACGCCACTCTAATGGGAGGATTTTCAGGGGTTTGTTTAAGTGCCACAGGGAGGGCGTTGTCATGAATGCTGATTTGGTTGGAGCTTTCAACATCTTAAAGAAGGCTCTGAAAACCATAACCCCGAGCCTTCCCGCTTTAGCGGGGGGTAGGGGTAACCGGCTCAAGGCCGAGCCAGAAGGGTTCAGAGGGCCCTTAAAAGGGTTCCCAATGGAAGCCCTTCAAACCTCTCCGTCCTTGGGTTAGGGGTTTCTACGGCGGAAACCCTCAAGGGGAGGAGGTCAGAACCTTTAAATACCTCCCCAGACAAAAATTTTTCCGGTGGTGAATATGGTCGAGCGCTCAAAGGTCAGGATTATTGTCGCCAAGCCGGGTCTTGACGGGCATGACAGAGGCGCTAAAGTCATAGCGAGGGCTCTGAGAGATGCTGGATTTGAGGTCATCTACACCGGAATCAGACAGACGCCAGAGCAGATTGTTGAGAGCGTTATTCAGGAGGATGCAGATGTCCTCGGGATAAGCATACTCTCCGGCGCACACATGGTTCTCATTCCGAAGATTCTCAGGCTCCTTGAGGAGAGGGGGCTCAAGCCTAATGAAGACGTTCTCGTCATTGCAGGAGGCATAATCCCCCCAGATGACGCTCAGGAGCTTGAAAAGATGGGCGTTGCAAAGGTCTTCGGTCCGGGGAGTCCCATAGAGGACATCATTGCATTCATAGACGAAAACATCACAAAGCTCAGGAAGTTCTCAGGCTAAAGTTTTATATTCCTTTTGTGGATAATTTAGCCAAGTGATTAGAAATGATAGATGAACTAATCGAGAGGATGCTCAAGGGGGACAAAAGAGCCGCCGCGAGGCTTATAACCCTCGTGGAGAATGATGATGAGAAGGCCGCAGAAATAGTCAAAAAAATCTACAGGCACACGGGGAAGGCCCACATAGTTGGAATAACCGGGCCTCCGGGTTCTGGAAAGTCAACGCTCCTGGATAAGCTGATAAAAGCTGCAAGAGCCGAGGGCAAAATCGTTGGAGTCATTGCAATTGATCCAACCTCACCCTTCACTGGAGGAGCGCTTCTCGGTGACAGGATTAGGATGCAGAGGCATTCCACTGATCCGGGTGTTTTCATAAGAAGCATGGCCACCCGCGGAAGTCTCGGTGGACTGGCAAAGGCAACAAACGATGCCATAAAAGTCCTCGATGCTTATGGATGTGATGTGATTTTCGTTGAAACTGTTGGCGTTGGTCAGATAGAAGTGGACATAGTGAGGACAGCAGATACAGTTGTTTTGACCACCGTCCCTGGTCTGGGAGATGATATTCAGGCCATAAAGGCAGGATTGACGGAAATAGCGGATATCTTCGTTGTGAATAAGGCCGATAAAGAGGGGGCTGATGCAACCGTTTTTGAGCTTGAACTCATGCTCGATATTGAAAAGGAAAAATGGAAGGATTCATGGAGGCCAAAGATATTGAAAACCATTGCAATGACGGGCAGGGGAGTGAAAGAGCTGTGGGAGGTAATCAGGGAACACAGAGAGTACCTCCTGAAAACAGGTAAGATAGCGGAGAAGAAAAAATTCAGGGCTGAAGAAGAGGTTAAAACAATCGTGTCAAGCATGATAGCGAAGAGAATTGGGAGGAAAATGCAGGAAGATGAGCTCATGTTTCTCATTGATAAAATCCTCAGCAGGGAGATTGATCCATACTCCGCCGCTGAGGTTGTTCTGGAGAAAAGTCTGGGGGTGAAGGTATGATAGAGAAGATAGACCACATCGGAATAGCTGTTAAGAATCTGGATGAGGCCATAAAGGTTTGGGAAGGCCTCGGACTGAAGGTGGAGGAGATTGAAGAAGTTCCGAGGGAAAAAATAAGGGCAGCGATAATACATGTTGGCGAAAGCAGGATTGAACTCCTTGAGCCAACGAGCGAGGAGTCGGCGATAGCAAAGTTCATAGCCAAGAGGGGGGAGGGCATACACCACATAGCCCTCGGCGTTGAAAACATTGAGGAGCACATCAAAGACCTCAAGGAAAAGGGATACCGCCTGATTTATGAGGAGCCGAAGGAAGGCGCTGAGGGCGCAAGGATAACCTTTGTGCATCCGAAGAGCACCCGTGGGATTCTCCTTGAGCTCTGTGAAAGGAAGAGATAACCAACTCTTCTCTTCTTGATATTTTTATAGTCTCCATAGCACACTATGATGCACTTTACATATTGTAAAGACACGGAGTAAAACTTATAAAGTGTTAATAAAAAACAATAACTGGCCATTCGGCCAGGTGGATGTAATGCCCAGTGATTCTCACAACACCACTATTGACTTGCAGGTAATTGACTATAGGGATGTGGAGAGGATACTCAACAGAGATTCTAACCGATATAAAATCCTTATAACCCGGAAGCATCCCCGGCTTATAAAATCACAAAACGTCTACTCAATCTGGATAAGCAAGCTGGAACATCCTCAGGCAGTCCATCCCTCCCAATTGTATAAGATAGAACATCTCGCTCTAGAGCAGGCCCAGAAGGGGGAGTCGGATATAATACTCGACGCCCTTGAGTACCTCATGATCGAGCATGGCGTCATACCTGTGCTGAGATTTGTGGGAAAGCTCAGGGATATGGCAATTCTAACAAATTCGAACTTCTATGTGAGCGTGAGCGATGGCATCGATGAGAAGACAAAGGCTTTAGTCAGAAGAATCGTGGAGTAGAGGGTAAAGTTATATAACCATCGATGCAATTCTTAAACTTAGGTGTATAAGATGCCATACATCGAAAAGCTCGAAATGAAGGGTTTCAAATCATACGGTAACAGAAAGGTTGTTGTGCCATTCTCCAGAGGATTTACCGCAATTGTGGGCGCCAACGGCAGTGGCAAGAGCAACATAGGGGATGCTGTTCTCTTTGTCCTCGGGGGGCTCTCCGCCAAGGCCATGAGGGCCACGAGGATAAGCGACCTCATATTCGCAGGGACAAAAACAGAGACCCCTGCAAAGTATGCCGAGGTTGCCATGTACTTCAACAATGAGGACAGGGGCTTTCCCATAGATGAGGATGAGGTTGTTATCAAAAGGAGGGTCTATCCAGATGGCAGGAGCACTTACTGGCTGAACGGGAAGAGGACGAGCAGGAGCGATATTCTCGACATCCTGAGCGCCGCAATGATTTCCCCAGAGGGCTACAACCTCGTCCTTCAGGGTGATATAACAAAATTCATCAAAATGAGCCCGACGGAAAGGCGGCTGATCATAGATGAGATTTCAGGCATAGCTGAATATGACTCTAAAAAAGTGAAGGCTCTGGAGGAGCTCAAACAGGCTGAAGAGAATCTGGCGAGGGTTGACCTGCTCATCAGCGAGGTAAAGAAACAGCTGGACAAGCTGGAAAAAGAGAGGAACGATGCCCTGAGGTACCTCGATTTAAAGGAGAAGCTTGAGAGGGCGAGGGTAACGCTCCTTGTCGGAGAAATAAAAAAGCTGGAGAGCGAGATTGAAGAGAGCAGGCTCAGAAGCGAGCACGTGGAGGCGGAAATAGGCGAGATAGAAGCCCGGCTCAGGGAGATTGCAAAGGAGATAATTTCAAAGAAAAGGGAGCTGGAGGATGTTGAGAGGGAGCTTGAGGAGAAGAGCGAGGACGGCATTCTCGATGTTACGAGGAAGATAAGCGAAGTTCACTCGAAGATAGAGATGGCCAAGAAAAACATAGAACTCGCCGAGAAGGAGATAGAGGAAAGCCAGAGGAGACTGGCTAAAGCCAAAGAAGAACTGAAGAAGGTTTCTGGTGAGATAGACAAAAGCAAAAGCGCAATAGAAAGATGGAAGAAGAGGAGAGAAAAGCTCCTGAAAGAGATTGAAGAAAAGGAAGTCGAGAGGAACGAGCTCGTCGTCAGGCTCGGCGAGATAGACAGAAACTTCGCCATCGCAAAACAGGAATTTGACAGCGTCACAGAGGAGCTTGAAGAGGCCAAGAAGGAAATGTACATGAAAGAGAGCGATATAAGCAAATTCCAGGAGGAGATCGAGAACACGAAGGCGAGAATAGTGCAGAACAGAGCCAGAAGAAACGCCCTTAAAGAAAAGATCAAAGAGGCAAAGAAGTCAATAGAGGACAAGAAAGCGGAACTCGGTGAAATTGAGGGCAGAATGAGCAGGGCAGAGAGCAGGCTGAGGAAGATTGAGAAGGAGCTGGAAGAAAAAAGCGGAAAATACCAGAAGGTCAGGGAGGAGCATGAGAAAGCAAAAGCCGAGCTTATAAAGGCTGAAGCACAGAGGGAAGCCAGAGGAAACAGGGCAATCGAAGCGATAAAACGGGCCAACATTGAGGGGATTTACGGCTCCATTGGGGAGCTTATAACGGTTAAGGATGAGAGATATTTCACGGCTGTGGATGTCGCCCTCGGCTCCCATGCTGACAACGTTGTGGTTGAAAATGATAAGGTGGCTGAAAAAGCCATTAACTTCCTCAAAAAGAACAAACTCGGCAGACTGACATTCCTTCCCCTGAACAAGATAAAGCCCCGTTCCCTGAAGGAGAAGCCGCCCCTTGGAATCCCTGCCATGGATGTGATAAAATACGACCCCCGTTTTAGAAGCGCCGTTGCCTATGCCCTAGGAGATACTCTCGTCGTTGAGGACATGGATGAAGCCAGAACCGTCGGGATAGGGAGGCTCAGGATGGTAACCCTGAGCGGGGAGCTTCTTGAGAGAAGCGGAGCCATAGTAGGGGGATACTACAGGCCGAGAAACAAGCTCACTATAAACACAGAGGAGCTCAAGAAAAAGGTTCAGCGTCTCGAAAAAGAAAAGGAGAGCCTTGAGAGCGCCATCAACGCCCTGAAGGTGGAGCTCAAGGGAATTGAAAGAGAGCTCTTTGAGTTGAGAATGAAAAAGAGCGAGGTGAGCAAAGACCTTCAGGTTCTGCAGAAGGAGATGGAGAGGCTTCTGTCTGAAGACAGGGCTCTGGGAGAGGAGATTGAAGAAGGCGAGAAGAGGATTGAACTCCTCCAGAAAAAAATCGAGAGCACCAAAGGCGAGCTGGCGAAGCTGTCAGGAAAAATCCAGAGGCTGGAGAAGAAAAAGGAGAAGCTCAAGAAAGCACTCGACAATCCTGAAGCAAGGGAGATAAACCAGCAGATAAGGGAGATGGAGCATGAGATAAGCAAGCTCAGGGAGGAGCTGAGCAAGGTTGAATCCAAACTCGAAGGCCTTGACGTGAGGATAAACGAGGAGCTGATTCCAAGAAAGGCCGACCTTGAGGAGGAGATCGAAGGACTTGTAAACAAGATAAACGCCCTCAAGAAGAACATCACCACGAACGAAGAGGCAATTGAAAAGCTGAAGGGAGAGCTTGAAGAACTTGAAAACCTTGAAGAGGAGGTAAAGGAGGAGCTCAAGGAGTTAAGGAACAGGAGAGAGGAGCTCAAAAAGCAAATTGATGAGCTCAGGAAGAAAAAAGAGCAGCTTGGAACAAAATTGCAGAATCTCAGGATAGAAGCAAACACACTGAAAATACAGCTGATTCAGTTCAACAGCCAGCTTGAAGAGAGGAGGGGTGAGCTGAAGCACTATGATGCCAAGCTCATAAAGGCCGTGAAGGAGATACCCCTCGACCTGAAGAAGCTCAAGAAGGAAATTGATGAAATGGAGCAGGAGATTAAGGATCTCGAACCGGTGAATATGAAGGCCATAGAGGATTTTGAGGTCGTTGAAAGGAGATACCTTGAGCTGAAATCGAAGAGGGAGCAGCTTGAAGCCGAGAAGGACAGCATCGTGGAGTTCATACAGGAGATAGAGAGCCAGAAGAAGAACGTCTTTATGCAGACCCTAAAGGCGATAGCCGAAAACTTTTCGGAGCTCTTTGCCAAGCTCTCACCCGGAGGGAGCGCGAGGCTCATACTTGAAAATCCGGAGGATCCCTTCAGCGGGGGTCTGGAAATAGAGGCTAAACCGGCAGGAAAGGACGTCAAGAGAATAGAAGCTATGAGCGGCGGCGAAAAGGCCCTTACAGCTCTGGCATTCGTTTTCGCAATACAGAGATACAAGCCGGCACCATTCTATCTCTTCGATGAGATTGACGCGCATCTCGACGACGCAAACGTTAAGCGTGTTGCTGACCTGATCAAGGATTCCTCCAAGCACAGTCAGTTCATAGTGATAACGCTCAGGGACGTCATGATGACAAACGCGGAGAAGATAATCGGTGTGTCTATGTATAGGGGTGTTTCGAGGGTGGTATCCCTGAGCCTCGAAAAGGCAATGAAAATACTTGAAGAGGCAAGGAAGAGGAGCGATGCAGAGCATGAGGAGATGTTCGGGCATCTGAGCGGGTGATGCAGATGGAATCCCGTCGCGAAGAGGAAATAACCCCCGTTGATATTCTTTTGCAGCTCGTCACCATGGGTAAGGTTGATCCGTGGAACATTGACATTGTCGACCTGACGGAGAAATACATTGAAAGGCTCAGGGAAATGAAGGAGCTTGACCTGAGGCTTTCCGCCAGAGCCATTCTGGCAGCTTCAATTCTCCTGAGAATGAAAACAGAAGCACTTCTCTACGGCAACGGAGAGGAAGAGGAGAAGGAAGAGGAGCGCATAAGGGTCGAG
Source organism: Thermococcus sp. (assembly GCA_015520705.1). Classification (GTDB taxonomy): domain Archaea; phylum Methanobacteriota_B; class Thermococci; order Thermococcales; family Thermococcaceae; genus Thermococcus. The sequence continues at coordinate 6,902 of WAPO01000173.1, forward strand.
GTTGAGCCGCTGGCACCTCCACTCAGGAGGGTTGAGAGGTACTACACGTTTGATGACCTTATAGAGGCGCTCATGGATGCGCTGGAGGAAGCTGAAAAGAGGAAGCCGAGGAAGAGGAAGAGAGTTGAGATTGATGAGGAGGTATTTGTCGTTGATGACTTCCGCGTGGATGTTGAGAAGCACGTCAACAGGCTCTACGAGATTGTGAAAAGGCTCTATGAAGAGTCGAAGGAGAGGATAAGCTTCTGGGATTTGATTTTTGATCCATCGCCGAAAATAGTTGCGAGAACCTTCCTCTATCTCCTCTTCCTTGCCAACAGGGGAAAAATCGAGCTCCTTCAGGAGGAGCCCTTCGGGGAGATTTACATACTGCCCCACTGATTTTAATTTTCTGGCGTCTCCTACATTCAGGCCCAACATTTTATAAATTCATGCCGCGAAGTTATTCTGATGTTCCTCCGGAAAGACCTTATACAGCCGAGGGTTTATCAGGAAGTCATATATGCCCGCTGTAAAGAGAAGAATTCCCTCGTTGTTCTGCCGACGGGGTTAGGGAAGACGCTAATTGCCCAGATGATAGCTGACTACAGGCTCACAAAATACGGCGGAAAGGTTCTCATGCTCGCTCCCACCAAGCCACTGGCACTGCAGCACAGGGGGAGCTTCATCAGGCTTTTCAACCTCCCCGAAGAGAAGATAAACGTCCTTACAGGAGAGGACAAACCGGAGGAGCGGGAAAAGCTCTGGAGAAAAAGCATCATCATAACCGCCACACCCCAGACTATCGAGAATGATCTCATTGTCGGCAGAATAACCCTTGAGGATGTTTCCCTCATAATATTTGATGAGGCCCACAGGGCAGTTGGGAATTACGCATACGTTTATATCGCAAAGGAATACATGCGTCAGGCCAAGCACCCCCTGATTCTCGGTCTAACAGCATCTCCAGGCAGCAGCGAGGAGAGGATAAATGAAATCATTGAAAATCTCCATATAGAGCACATCGAGGTTAGAAGCGAAAGCTCACCCGATGTAAAGCCATATGTGCAGGGTGTGAAGTTGGAGTGGCTTAAAGTTGAGCTCCCTGATCTGTATAAAGATATAAGAAGACTCCTCAGGGAGATGCTTAAGGAATCCCTTAAACCTTTAGCTGAGGCTGGACTTATAAACAGTTATTCCCCGGATATTCCAAAAAAAGATGTTCTAAAAGCCGGGAAGCTCTTAAATGAAGAGATGGCAAAGGGGAATTATTCTGCAGGGAAGCTTCTGGTTTACCAATCAAAAGCCCTAAAGCTGCATCATGCAATAGAGCTTTTGGAAACACAGGGTTTGAGCGCGCTGAGAGCATACCTCAAAAAACTTCATGAAGATGCCCGTACAGGCAGAACCAAATCAACGAAGGAACTGGTGAGCGACCCACGTATGAAAAAAGCTCTCTACCTTCTTCAGCAGGCAAAGGAACTCGGTCTCGATCATCCCAAGATGGAGAAACTCAAGAGCATCATCAAAGAACAGCTCCGCAAAAAGAGCAATTCCAAAATTATAGTTTTCACAAATTATCGTGAAACTTCAAAAAAGCTCTTGAAGGAACTATCTGGAACCGCAACAGTCATGCGTTTTGTAGGACAGGCCAGCAGGGAAAACGACAGGGGAATGAGCCAGAAAAAGCAGAAAGAAATACTGGAACTGTTCTCAAAGGGTGCGTTTAATGTTTTGATCGCCACGAGTGTTGGAGAGGAGGGACTGGATGTTCCTGAGGTTGACCTTGTAATTTTCTACGAGCCCATACCTTCTGCTATAAGGAGCATCCAGCGGAGGGGTAGAACAGGGAGACACAGACCCGGGAGGGTCGTCATACTCATGGCGAGAGGGACAAGGGACGAAGCATACTACTGGAGCTCCAAGAATAAGGAGAAGAAAATGTTTGCCACATTGAAGAAGGTGAGTAGTATGGTCAAAAAGGACAAACAATCCTCCCTGCTTGGGTTTGTTAAAAAAGGTGATGAAGCTAAAAAGAGAGCGGAGAGAGAAGAGGTCTACGAGAAGCTACCAATAAAACCCATCTTTGTTAGGAAACCAAAGGGAATAGTTATATATGTCGATTCACGCGAACTTAGAAGTCAGGTCCCAAAACATCTTAAAGATATGGGGGCCCACATTCAAGTAAAGACCCTGGATGTGGGGGACTACATTGTAAGCGAGGATATAGCCGTTGAGAGGAAGTCAGCAAATGACTTTATCCAGTCAATAATAGACGGTCGTCTTTTTGACCAGGTCAAGAGGCTTAAAGAGGCCTATGAAAGACCCGCAATAATAATCGAAGGACAGCTCTATGGAATACGGAATGTGCACCCAAACGCCATTAGGGGAGCAATAGCCGCTGTAACTGTCGATTGGGGCATACCCATACTGTTCGCTCAGGATCCTAAGGAAACTGCCAGTTATATCTATCTGATGGCCAAAAGGGAGCAGGAAGAAAGGAAAAAGGAAATTGCAGTTAGGAGTGAAAAGAAAGCACTGACTCTGGCTGACAGACAGCGTCTTATTGTTGAAGGCCTGCCGAATGTTTCAGCTACACTTGCAAAGAGGCTTTTGAAACATTTCGGAAATGTTGAACGCGTTTTTACTGCAACTGAGGATGAGCTGATGGAGGTTGAAGGAATCGGGGAGAAGAAAGCGAAGGAAATCAGAAGGGTTATAACAGCACCTTATACCGAGGAAGAATGAAGAATAACATTTAGGACATCCTCTTCCTGAGGATACCATCTCAGGTGTGCTATGTCAAAGAAGTGGACATCTGAATTTATATCGTAGGGTATGCCCGCTCTGTTGAGATACATAACCATGGTTTTTGAGAAGTTTAAAACAAGGGAGATTGGGCAGCCTTCTCCCTTTCTCTTTGGGTAGTACTGGGGCCTCCATGCTCCGAGCCATGTTGGTATGCCGCTTTTCGCCGACCAGTTGATGGCTATTTCAATAGATTTTCTGATGTAGGTTGAGTTGTAGCGGCATTTTTTCGGGCCACCTGCATAAATGTGCCACTCTGCAATGATATATCCATCATTTTTAACAGTGAGATATCGTAGGTATTCAGGCTTTGAGATTCCTGCAGGGGTTACTATGATTATCCTGTGAGGATCAACCTCCCTCACCCTCCGGATGATCTCTTTATAAACCTTGTTTAAAACTTCTGGGTGCTCTTCTATCGGCCCGCTTGTCTCTATTACAAGATCATAAGCAAGGAGATGGGAGGTGTTCTTGAAGTGTTCAGCCAGAGTTGTCCACCATTCCACGAACTGCCTCTGGGCTGATAGATTGGTCGGTTTTTGCCTCAGCTCAGGGGCAGTGTAGGAAATAATAGGGATTACCCCAGCTTTAAGGCAGTCGTTCACAATTTTGTTGAGCTGCATGAGGGCGGTCTCATTATGGATAATATCAGCTTTCACCCTTATCCTGACATTATTAAAGCCCTTCTCCTTAAAATAGGCCGGAATATTCACACCTTTAGAATGCCAGTAAAAGTAGTAACGGTTTATCTTTTCAAAGTTCATCCAGTCGACATTTATGCCAACACCAAGCATTCTGACGTATCCCTCTGCAGTAATTACAGGATTGTTTCTTTCCTCCAGACCAATATAGGCTGCAGGGATAATAATCAACAGAGCAAGAACTAATGTTATGAGGAATTTTTTGCCTCCCATCATCCTACCAACCTGCTGAAGGCTGTGCCCCGGGGGAGCGAAGGGAGGTCACGGCTCGCCGAGGCGCTCCCTCCCCGCGGTTTCCCCGGGGCATATGGGGATCCCCTTCCAAAGCCTTAAGCTTTGCTATCGCGTAACTATTGATCTGACACCCGTGGCGGCCAGAATCAGCAGCTCAAAAATCCTGTAGGCCTCTTCTATGTTCTGCGCCTCAAACCTAACCGTTTTGCCGTCAATCCTTTCAATCTGGGGCAGCAACTCGGCAGCATCTGCCATTTCACTTCCAAGGAAACGGAGCTCGATATTTACAGGTTCGGCAGTCTTCAGGGGTTCCCCTGCCCCCTCCTCAAACCGTCTGACAGCCTCATCAACAGCTTTCCTGAGCTCCACCTCAAGCCTCTTCATGCTGGGGCTCTTGGCGGCGTATCTGGAGATGGCGTTTTTGAAGGGAACCGCCACTGTCCACGGGGCAAATCTCCTGACATCTTCCTCTATAAGCCGGGCGTCCCCTCCGAGGAGTATCACAGGAATTCCGTAATGGCCGAGCAGATAGCTGTTGAGGAGGAATTCGCTCACCTCGATGCCGTTTATTCTGAGGTAATCAACGGAAGCCCCGCTGTAGGTGTGGTCGAATGTGGCGTGGCCAGTTCCCGCTTTCGCATGATAGCCGAGGAAAAGTGCTGCATCGCTCCCCTTTGCGAAAGCCACCATGCTCAGGGGCCTTGGGAAGCCCCTGACGAGTTCAACGTACTCCGGCAGTTCATCAACGAGAAGGTTAACCATCGGGCCGTGGCTGTCCGCAACCACAATCTCATCAAATCCCATCTTGTGCAGCTCCTCCGCTGTTATCAGTGTGATCTTAGTTGCTATTTTCCGCGCCTCGCTGTAAAGAGCACCTTTAACAAAAAGATGCTCCCTGCTGACAACAAACGGCATGCCTTCCAGGTCAATTGATATAAATGCTCTCATCCCAATCACCATGATAAAAATCGAAACGGTAAAAGAAAAGTTTTATGGTTGCTTCCTCTTCAGCATCAGCGGAAATAGGGATAGGATTATCAGTACCCCGACTCCACATGTTTTGGGAGAAGACACTGAGAAGGCAGAGGAAGTTGAAGACGACGTGGAACCAGAGATTGGAGAGTTGCTGGCTTCGGGAGTTTTTGCCTGCCTCAGCTTCTCCGCCATATTTTGGAAAGTATAAGTTGTGAGCACTTTTATTCCGTTAGAGCCAACTCTTTTCGCCACCACATCCATTCCGACTCTCATGATTGGAAAAGCTTTCAGCTTTCTACCATCGTAGAAGAAAATGTACAGTGGTTTTTTCACCAGCTGTTTGAGTTTATACCAGCTGATTGTAACTGTCCTAAAACTTTTCCAGCTTGGAATGCCATATTCATTGAAACTTTTCTTGTAAAATGTCAGATTGTATATGCCCCCTACCTTCACCTCAATGCCTTCTCCATACTCAGTGTAGCTTTCTATGCTGTAGTTCACAGAAGCCTCGTAGGCGGAAATCTTTATCTCCGGGAAAAATATAACGCCCCCATGCACAAAATAACCCACCATGTATTCGTTCATGTTAATCTCCCAGAGGTAGGGTTTTATACGTGAGAGAGAGATTTTATAAGTCCTGTCTCCCTCAGAAAACACAAGATAGCCCCCACTGATTCTTCCACAGATGGCCTCCGCTGCTATCCCCATCTTAGCGGGAGTTGTGTTGGTGTAAAGAGAGGATATGAAAAGATAAGAATCAACCAAAAACGAGCCGCTTTCGTTCACATAGTAAAGATACTCATGGAAGGTTGCTTCATCCTCCATAGGCGAGCATCGGCCTACACAATGCGGATGAGGGGTTATGTTACCTGTTAGCACATTAATCAGAGTTGAGTTGGTAGGTGTTATTTCAATAAAGAAGCCCCTGTATCTCTCAGAGAACACATAATGACTGCCACTGACTTCTTCGAGTGATGAGATGTAGAAAATGGCAAATGAAAGAAGCATAATAATAAAAAATCGCCCTTTCTTCATGTTTCCGCCTCGAGTTGACATTTTGTATCTTATCAAATGTATTTATGTCCGATTTTCTCAATACAGTATTCGTTCATAATGTCAATATTTCTAAGTTCTGTTCCAAAGTATATGCCTTATGTGGATAGTCCCAAGTGTATTTAGCATATTCGCAGGCTCGTTTCCTTGCATTTTCATCATTTTGTACTCTATTGTCACACTCATATTCTATGAAAACATTGCTGTATCCTTCATTCTGGGCCTCAAACTCATCAAGCCAGATTTGGAAGTCATTTATTTTTCCAAAGTAATAATTCGGCTGCACAAAGATATAGTCAAAGGACTCTATTGCTGTTGGAGACCATATATCCGTGTTTTCAAGTGCATAAGTATGGGCGTAAGGTACCCAAATAAGCTTCAGACCATATGAGTGTATTACATCGGCAATATTCTGAATTATTTCAGGATTTATTTGAGGTATTCTATTATTTTGATAGTTTGCAAACATCCATGCATTTTCTAAACTCCAGTAAAACCCTTCGAGATTTATATTCTCAATGGTTAATACACCTTCAATCCAATCCAGCCAGTATTTTCCATTTCCCCGTGGGTTATCTCTGGCTTCCAATGTTTCATGAGCAGGGTCATACTTGTAATAGGGGATGGTAATATAGTAGCCTACTCCATTTAGTTTAAACGTGACAAAGTTCATAAGTTCAAACCCGTCATTAAAGCCATTTACTGCTCCGGTATAGTTTATATCCCACCCGCTGTTTCCCAGAGCAACTGCATAACTGAAAGCCCTCCGCTTAAAATCATAAACTGAGGCTTCATGAGCATTGTCGCTCAATCTTGAAATATACGCTCTGCCATTCCATTTAAGATACCACAATCCAAAAGTTGCCATCTAACCACCATTTGTTGTTTTCATTAAGTTGCTATAGGTGAATATTTATAACTTTTTTGTTTATCTTCACTATATACTAACGAAGAGAGGAAGACAAACTCTTCCTATCCATAACCCCCAGGAATATAAGCCATCCTGCTTAATAATCCCTGCTCATGAAAAAGGTTATATAGGGCTTTATTCATAAAATAAAGCGGTGGTAGATATGCAAATTATTGAACTCAACCTCAAACTCCCCTATGAAAAGAGAGGAGAGATATTAAAGAAGATTGTTGGGAAAGTCAGAGGTAAAATAAGGGATATACACTTCTTCCCACCCACGTGCTCAGGCATCAGCGAAATAAAGATGGAGATTGAAGCGGAAAACAGCAAAAAACTCATCAGAGAGCTCAGGAATATCGTGAGAGAGGGAAAAATTTCATTCAAAGTTCTGAGTGATGCCTGATTTTATTTACATCACTTTAAGGCGTCATTTATCCCTCTCCTGAGGGCTTCAAGTCTTCTTTTTGCCTCACTGAGAGAACCCGCCTTTTCTATTGCCGTTCCTGTGACGATGATATCGGCACCGCTTTCAGCAACCTCCTTCGCATCTTCATACGTCCTTATACCCCCTCCCACTATTAGAGGGACATCAATAACGCTCTTGACTGTCTTGATCATTCTGCCCGGGACGTGCTCAGACGCACCGCTCCCCGCTTCAAGATACACCAATCTCATTCCCAGATACTGACCCGCCAGAGCATACGCCGCGGCTATCTTCGGTTTGTGCCTTGGAATGGGCTTCGCATCTCCCACCCAGCCGACGGTTTCTCCGGGTTCTACAATCAGATAGGCCATGGGGATCGGTTCAAGTCCGTATTTTTTCACAGCAAACGCACCGAGTGCCTGAGCCCCTGTGATGAAAAAGGGATTCCTTGAGTTGAGCAGGCTCATGAAGAATATGGCGTCTGCATATCTGCTCACCCCTCCATGGGAACCCGGAAAAAGGATAACCGGCAGGTTTGATGACTCCTTGATAGCCCTAACGACGCTGTCCAGAACCTCCCCTTCAGCCCCGGTTGAGCCGCCTATCATTATCCCATCGACACCGGCCTCCTCGCTCATTCTGGCTATTTCAGACGCCATCTCAGGCGGGACGTCATCCGGATCAAGGAGGACAAAATGAATCTTTCCCTTTTCAAGCTTTTCATGGATGTATGTTTCAACTTTACCCAGTTTCAGCTTCATACCTCTCCCTCCATGTTTTAATTTCATCAGGGCTTTTAATCCTTTTCCAGTTCAGCCCCATCTCCCTGAGTATGTTCATCAGAACATCATCCGGCTCTTTCTCGAAGTGATAAAGATTGGATGGGACATTCACGTCGCTTGCACCGAAACCCTCCACCGACTCCCCGTATCTGGAAACCATCCTCGAAAGCTTCTCCTCCAGCCTCTCGCTGCTTGGAATAAGATAGGCCCTCAAAAGCTTCCCTTTTTCAAGAAGAAAGTCTATGTGCCAGTGAAGCCTTTTATGCCTCATGAAATGCCTCCGGACTCTCGCTTCAAGGCTGTTCATGGCCGAGCCCACATATACATAAAAACCCCTGCCCAGTCTGAACTCCCTCCTTTTAGTTTTTACAGTCTGCTCTTTCTCGAGCATTATGACTAAAAGGTAGGAACCCCTCACCCAACCACCATGGATACTCCGAGGTATCATTTATAAAGTTAGCAGAGAGAATAAGCTTAGGTGTGAGGTATGGATGATGAAAAGAAAAGAAAAAGAGCCCTCGATGAGTTTGCATGGCAGGAATATGAGAGAGAGGAATTTGAGGAGAGGTTTCCAAATCTCAGCCGGGAGCTTGGGAGAGAGGGAGTCAGGATTGAGGGATACAGGGTTGATGAACGTGAGGTCGTTAATGAAGAGGTGCGCGATTTCTCGGGCTACACTCCCACGGTCATAGACTTCCTCCGAAGGTGCGAGACGGATGAGGAGGCACTCGAAATCATAAACTGGCTTGAGGACAGGGGAGAGATAACACCGGAGATGGCCAAAGACCTGAGGATAACCCTGGTGAAAAAAGGAGTCAGAGCATTTGGAAGCAAAAAGGAATGGGGATGGTATGAAAAACACAGAAAAAGGGATTAGATGTTACCTATTCGCTGCAGAACCATCCCTTCTATCCTTATCGGCTCCGTTCTTCTGGCATAGACTATGGCCTGTTCCAGCCTGGCTTCACTGTCTGCATGGATTGTAAAGAGCGCATCCCCTTCCTTAACCTTTTCACCAACCTTCACATGGAGTTTAAGTCCCGCCCCTTTATCTTCAGGAGCCCCCGCAGCCCTCGCTATTCCTGTGATGGCCCTGTTGTTGATCAGAGTTACATAACCTCCAGCCGGCGCCTTGAAAGTGTAGGTCTTATCTCCCACGGGTATTTCATCTGGCTTAACATCGGGATTTCCCCCCTGCTCCTCAATAATCTCCCTCATCTTTGCATAGGCTTTTCCGCTTTCAAGTATCTCCCTCGCCATCTTCTTGCCCATTCCCTGAGGAGCAACACCACCCATCTCCAGCAGGATTCCCGCCAGGCCGGTTGCTTTTTCCACAAGGCTTCCGGGGCCTTTTCCTTCCATCAGGGTTTTCAGGGCTTCTCTGGCTTCGAGGGCAGGACCCACCGTATGGCCCACGGGCTGGCCGCCGTAGGTTATGGCAACCTCCACATACTGGCCGAGCCTCTTTCCGAGTTCGATGAAATCCCTCGCAAGGGAACGGGCATCCTCAACGCTCTCAACCTTAACGCCCTTCCCTGTCGGGATGTCTATGAGGACATACTGACTCCCCATAGCGTATTTCTTTGACATTATGCTCGCGAGCATCAGACCTGTTGGGTCAATGCTCAGTGCTCTTTCGGCTTTTATTGTCAGATCATCTGCAGGGGCCAGGTTTAGCGCCCCTCCCCAAACGAGGCACCCTCCTATTTTCTCCACAATCCTCTTGATTTCATCCAGAGAGAGCGTAACATCCGTCAGAACCTCAACGACATCAGCTGTTCCGGCTGCGCTTGTAATGGCCCTTGATGAGGTTTTTGGGATTGTCAAACCTGCCGCCGCGACTATGGGGACAACCAGAATGTTGGTTTTGTTCCCGGGAACGCCTCCTATGCTGTGAACATCCATTATCGGCTTTCTGTCTATATCGAGCATATCCCCTGTTTCAGCCATGGCTATAGTGAGTGCGGCAATTTCATCCATATCAAGGCCGTTTATCTCAAGAGAAGTCACAAATGAGCTTATCTCAATATCTCTAAGCTTCCTGTCAACAATGTCCTTGATTATGGCCTCAATCTCAACCTTTCGGAGTTTTCCGCCGTGCATCTTCTTCTTTATATATCTAACACTCTCGGGCGTTCCCGCAGGCAGTATCGTAACAACTTCTCCCTCAGAGAAATTGTGCACTCTGAGTATATCTCTGCTTATCCCTATTTCTCCTTCCTCTACCATGCTGCTTATAACAACATTACCATAAATCGTCTTCTTGCCTGTTTCCAGCTTTATAAGATCTTCGGGGTGAAGCCTGGCTTTCTCTGCATCTTTTTCACTTATAACTATCGAAAACCTGCCACTGTACACATCAAGAAGTTTAACCCTGGCTCTCATTCTTATCCCTCCACTTCTCAGTAATGAGTGATATTGGATGCACCCATACTTAAACGTTTTTAACGGAATTCCGTGAATAATACAGGCTGAAAAAATTCATCTAAGCAAAAGAGTGTAAAAGAAATCAGGCACTGGCTTTTCTACCCATCTCCATGGGGAAGAACTGAACGAACTCCTCTCCTGTGCTGAGAATTGCCCTGATAATATCGTGGGCAACAGCTTTTATCTCAGCCGGAAGGAGCGCATCTCTGCCGAGGTAGTAATTTACAACCTCCTCAAGCGGCGCGCTGAAGAGTTTGCTTCTGAAAACGTAAACCCTTTTGTTATCAACTTCCACAAGTTTCTGGGGATAGGCCAGCCTGAGCTTCATGGCGCCCACCCCCCATAAAAACTCAATGAAGAAGGATTTTAAAATTTAACGCCACAGAAATGGTTAAAGACTAAAGACTAAACACAAAACACAAGAGGATATAAAATTAAAGTTTCTTGACTTCCTCCTCAATGGATTCTTCGAGAGTCCTTTCCCAGTCTTCGACATCGAATTCTGTTAATTCAGACTCAAGTTCATCCTTTAGGCTCAGAACCCTCCTCTTAAGCGCGCTTTTTGTTTCTTCATCATAGACCACATAGTAGGGATTGTTCTTTGCCGAGAGATAGAGGAGAATCAGAACTATATTGAGAAGAACGAGGAGGATTATAATCCCGTAGATTACTGCATTTACCATTATCTCCTCCCCCCAAAGAGAGCTCTAAACACCCTTTTGATTGGGCTTTCAGGTTCAGGAGGCTGCCATTTTATCCCTGCAAGCTTTGCTGCAAGCTGTTTGATTGCTATTGCCGCTGGCGATGTCGGATTTTTGACAACCAATGGCACACCATAGGCGCTCGCTCTCTTTACTTCAGGATCCTCAGGAACGATGCCAAGGACAGGAACTTCAAGAATAGCTTCAATCTCCTCTTTTGTGAGCTCTGTTTTCTCGTTAGTAACCCTGTTCAGAATGGCACCCAGCGGCAGGGTTCCAAGCTTTTCTGCGATGAGCTTTGTCTTCAGCGAGTCTGTAATTGCCGATATCTCTGGATTTGTAACGATAATGAGCTCCTTACCAATGAGCAGAGCTGTCACAGAAGTCATCTCAAGGCCAGCAGGAGCATCTATGAGGATAAAATCACCCATCTGTGAAATCTCCCTAATTAGCTCCCTAAGTCTTTCAGGCTTTGCTTTCTTGATTTTCTCTAAACTCAGGCCTCCGGGAACAACTTTAACCCCTGCAGGTCCTTCATATATGGCATCCTTCAGATCAGCCTCTCTCGCAAGGACATCATGGAGCGTTATTGGTATATCCTCCATACCGAGAACCAGACTTAAATTTGCCATTGTTATATCCGCATCGATTAGAATGACTTCCTTTCCGAATTGAGCCAGAGCAACACCGAGATTTGCGACCGCCGTAGTTTTACCTGTTCCCCCCTTACCCGAAGCAAAGACTATTGAACGGCCTTCCACAGCAACACCCCCTGGATTTAATAAACAATACCAGACATCCTCTATAAGTTTTTCTAAGATGCTCAAAGCAGTTCAACCATGCATATCATAAAACATGTTAATTCTAAAGCATCGTGCTTTTATCTTTTACGGTTTGGGCGACACCTTCCTATCGTGAATCAGGATGGCTCTGGTAATCTTATCCTGTGAGATAACTCTCACGCTTGAAAGAAAGCTCTTTGAGATATAAATCAGCTGAGGATTTACTTTTATGGAGAAAATTAAAATTAAAAACAGAAAAGCTCACTCGGTGGATTCCTCCTCTAATTTCTTCTTTGCGACCTCTGCAGTCTCAGCAAGGCTTCTGAAGAGCTTGAGCATCTCCATTGGAAGTGTCAGAACTATAACATTACTCTTGTCGCTCGCAACATCGCTGATCGTCTGGAGTGTTCTGAGCTGCAGTGCCATCGGGTGGGATGATATAATCTCGGCGGCGTCCCTGAGCTTTTCAGCAGCCTGCCTCTCAGCCTCGGCAAGCGTAATCCTCGCCCTCCTTTCTCTCTCTGCCTCAGCCTGTCTTGCCATTGCCCTCTGCATTCCGCTCGGCAGTTCTACATCCTTGATCTCCACAGTCGAGACTTTAATACCCCACGGATCTGTTGCTTCATCTATAATCTTCTGAAGTTCCATGTTGAGCTTATCCCTCGCGCTCAGCAGTTCATCGAGGTGTGCCTGGCCTATGACACTTCTGAGGGTGGTCTGCGAGATCTGGGATGTGGCCATTATGTAGTTCCTGACCTGTGTAACGGCTTTTACAGGATCAATAACCCTGAAATAAACGACTGCATTAACCCTGACCGGGACGTTGTCCTTTGTTATTGTTTCCTGAACCGGAACGTCCAGGACCTGAGTCCTAAGATCCACAACATAGGCCTTTTCGAATATTGGTATGATGAAGAATATGCCTGGTCCTCTGGCTCCAACAACCCTTCCGAGCCTGAAAATCACTGCTCTCTCGTATTCTTTGACGATTTTTATTGCTGACGCCAGCACTATCAGTACAAACAACAAAACAATTGCCGAACCAATAAATCCAAAATTCACCACATTACTCACCTCCACTTCTAACAACAATCAGCATTAATCCTTCAACACCTACAACTTTAACTTCCTCTCCAGCCGGGATTCTTTCACCATCTCTGCTTCTAGCTTTCCACAGCTCTCCTCTTATCCTTATCATGCCCTCAGGCTCCAGAGGCTGGACTACTTTACCTTTTAATCCCACCATTTCCTCCCTTCCTGTTCCGGGTTTTCTTCTCCTTGCCCTTATGACGGCAGCCATCCCAAAGGCAAAGAAAACAGCAAGCAGCACTGCCATTACAATTATTGCAATCCTGAGGCTTCCATAGACCTCGTTACTAACCAGATACTCCCTCCCACCGCCAAACATGAATATGCTTCCCAGAATCAACGTTATCCCTCCTGCGACTGTGAAAAGACCAAAGGTTGGTGTCAGAGCCTCCGCAATGAAGAATATCATAGCAAGAAGTATGAGCAGCAGCCCTGCACTTCTGTAGCCGAAGTATCCAAGGCCGATAATCGCAAGAGCAACCATTATGGCACCCGCTGTTTCAGGCACATGCCAGCCGGGAGTAAGGAACCCGAGGATCAGCCCCCAAATACCGAGGGTAAGGAGAATATATGCCACTGTGGGATCGGTTATGTACTGGATCACAGTATCTTTAAAGGAAGGTTTCAGATATACAAGGGGAGCACCCTTCAGATGGAGCTTAACCTTGCCCTTTCCTGTTACCGGGATTTTCGTCTCCATCCCGTCAGCTTTGTTCAGGAGGTCATTCACATCGTATGCCACAACCTCAACGACGTGGTATTTCAGCGCCTCCTCCGGAGTAACGCTCCTGTCCTTCAGTATAAACTCCTCAGCCAGCGTGGCGTTTCTCCCGCTTTCCTCAGCGAGGCTTTTAATATAGGTCACGTAGAAGTTTGTTATCTTTGCAGGGGCCTCGATTATGCTTCCATTCTGAGAGTAGCCGAGAATCGGTCTGCACGCTCCTATGGCCGTTCCCGGAGCCATCGCTATCAGATGTGACCCGAGGGCAATGTAGGTGCCTGCTGAGGCCGCCATCGCCCCGGAGGGATAAACATATATTATGACAGGAACGCGTGAGGACTTTATGCGCTGGACTATCTCCTGCATAGCATCCGCTCTTCCACCAGGGGTGTCGAGCTCAATGATTATTGCCTCTGCATTCGCCTTTTCGGCCTCACTGATGTATCTGTTAAACTGATCATAGGTATATGGGGTTATCATGCCCCTAATCTGGGCTATATAAACAGGCTTTCCTGTATCCTGAGCCCTAGCATGAGGAAGAAGCAGAATTATGAACAACAGAGCCAGCAGCATGAAGCGAGTTCTCATCATTATCCCCTGATTATTTATACCTGCAGGTAGTTTAAATCTTTTTCCCCTCAAGTGCAAATGGAAAGTCAGGAGATACACAAAAAGCCATATATACAACAAACACAGAAATTTAAACTATGCCAAGGCTGAGAGCACTGGTGAAGCATTTTAAAATCGCAAAAGGGAAGGATAAGAAAAGGCTGGCATGGAAGGTGGTCAAGGAGGCCGCCCGTTATTCCCGTATTGAACCTTACTGGGATTTTCTGAAGGAAAGATTTGACGTCAGGGACAGGGATGTAAAGGAAGCCCTTCTTTTTCTTGAAGAGGAAGGCGAGCTTGAGATTATGCGCTCCCGGGACGGGAGGAAGCTCTATGTTTCCACCCTAAAGGATATAAGGGAGAACCCCGTAAAGCTCGACCGATGGCTGAAATTGACCTGAGAAAAGTAACCTACGAAATGATACCCAATGGAACATGGAGATATGATGGAGTTTTCTGGCAGGCGCTGGACTACGGTGTGGTGGGCTTCGATGGGGAGAATTTCTATTTTCCTGAATCGCTTTCCCTCAGAGAGAGGAAAGACGCTAGGAAGCGGATAAGCTTCATTCTTGGTCTTGAGATTGATCTCGATGAATTCTACAGTCAGATTGCCGGTTCAAAGTTTTCATTCCTCAGTGAGGAGTTTCACGGCCTGACTGCCCCGGCTTCACCGTATAAATATCAGGCGCTGGTTGAAGCCGTCGCCCAGCAGCAGGTTTCCTTTGAGTTTGCCAAAAGGACAATTGCCGAGCTCGTAAAACTGGGTGGCAGAAAGGCGGGTGATCTGTATCTCTTCCCTAAGCCTTCAGATATCGGTGAGCTAACTCTGGAGGAGCTAAAAAAAGCAAAGCTCGGATACAGGGCTGAATATATAAAGCATCTAACCGGGCTGATAATCAGGGGAGAGCTCAAGCTTGATCTGGAAGGAATTGATGAAGAGGAAGGGATAAGATATCTGACGAAGTTCAGGGGAATAGGGAAATGGACGGCGGAGCTTTTTCTGGCATACGGCCTGAGGAAAAACGTCTATCCTGCAGGGGATCTCGGGCTCAGACGGGGCATTGCAAAGATTTTTAACCTGCGGCCTAAAGAAGTCAGAGAGAGGGACGTGAGGGAAATCCTTGAACCTTATGGAAAATGGAAAAGCCTGCTTGCTTTTTATGTAATATGCTATGACAGGAAAACTGAAATGGAGAAGAGAAAGAAAAAGAGAGGGTGAAGTCCTTGGAGATTAGGGTTCCGAGAGAGGTCTTCAAAGAGCTGAAGAAGGAGGACATAAACACGCTCATCAGAGAATCCCTTCAGAGGGCCGAGCTAACTCTGCAGGCCAGAGAAGAAGAGTTTCTGAAAGAAAAGAAGAAAAAACTGGAGGAAAAGCTCAAAGAGATGAGCGAAGAGTACGGGGAGCTTCTGGAGTTCTACCACAAAGCCCTGAGGGACAGAGAGTTTATGATGAAAAAGCGGGAGAAGCTTGAAAAAGAAAACAGAGAACTCAGAAAAGAGCTGGAGGCGAGGAAGCGTGAAATTGAAAATAAAGCCCGAGAAGGGCTTCGGAAAGATTGAGGCTGAGATTGATGATGAGCTCTGGAAAGCCGTTGAAATGCTGGGTGAGAGATACGGTGCTCCACCTGAGGAAGTTCTCCGGATAATCCTCATGAAGGAGTTTAGAGAACCCGGCGGGAACCGTGAAGCCCTCAGGGAGGAAATCAGAGCTCTGGAGAAAAAGGTCTGGGAGCTGGAGAAGAAGTGGGCACCTCTCAGATACAAGGCCTATGGTGTAAGCGAGGACAACAAAATCCTCGCCATAGAACTCTCCGGGCTGATGGCTGAAAACATCCAGCTGAAGAGGTTTTTAAGGAAGAAAACCAAGCCGGATTTTAAGCTCAGAAAACTTATTGAATATTACATACAATAAAACCACAGCGGATGATGAGCAGATTCGGGCGGAGCGGTGAAGAGCCCTATGAGCGCTGACGCTTTATTTATCCTTTTGCACAGGGAGCGTGGTTACCATGATGGGTCTGGCTGAGATTGAGAGAAAGGCATTTGATTTGATGGCAAGCTCCCTTAGGGGATATAAACCTCTGGAAGAGTGGGAGTATGAGGGAAAACTTATACAGCTGCCGTTACAGAAAGAAGCCATCCCTGGTGACATCTTCCTTTTCTCACGGGAGATCCAGGTTCCCGCAGATGGTCTCAAATGGTTTTTGAAGGTCTCCATGGAGGGAAATGCCCTGGTTAAGCTTGACGGAAGAGCCTACGGGACAATAGATGATGTCCACACATACATTCCAGTCCGCCCCGGAAAGCATAGGCTTGAACTTATAATCTCTCCGCTGAGCATGTTTGGTTACCACAAATGGCGTATTAAAGTTGATTATGCAATGCTTATTGGAATTATGTGGGAGCCATACGTCTTGGCACAGAGGTTGCTTGACCTGGTAAGTTTTATTGAAGTAATTCAGGAGGATGACCTGAAGGAGGCCCTAATGAAAGCGCTCTCTGACATCCTCATCAGGGTTCAGAGCGTTCCGAGTATTAAGCAGATTACTCTCCTTAGAATGCTACTCTATGATGGAGGTCTGGGAATCAAAGAGCTCAAAATCGGACGCTTTGATACGAGAGAAGTCAGACCGGATTATATGTTCCTCTCTGCAGTTTATGGAATTGGAACAATGAAAGGAAAAATTGAGGATATTCACAAACCAGGGAGGGAACACTACCTGAAAGAAATTGATAGAATCCTCAGAGAACTTGAAGAGGCCCTGGCAAGGTTGAGGAGGGCATTTCCAAAAATTGGCAAAGCACACGCATTCGCCCATTCCCATATAGATGCCGCCTGGCTGTGGACCTATGCGGAGACAAAACAGAAGATTCTGCGGACTTTTTCAACAGTTGAGAGGCTTATGAGGAGGTATGGGATAACATACATCCAGAGCTCGGCTCAATACTATGAGTGGCTTGAGGATCTCGATAGAGCACTCTTTGAGAAGGTCAGAAAGTATGTTAGCGAAGGAAAATGGATACTGGCCGGAGGAATGTGGGTTGAGAGCGATGTTCAGCTCATAGACGGCGAATCCCTGGTCAGACAATTCCTGTATGGACAGAGATACTTCCTTGAAAAATTTGGGAGAACTGCTAAAATAGGCTGGCTTCCAGATACATTTGGCTTCTCAGCTTCCCTGCCGCAGATAATGAAGAAGAGCGGAATTGAAGTCTTTGCCACCTATAAGCTCCTGTGGAATGAAAGGAATGAATTCCCATACCATGCATTTATCTGGAGAGGTATCGATGGAACAGAAATTCCTGTTCATTTGATGATGAGCTACAAATCCTCGATGACTGCCAAAAGCCTCTACAAGCAGTGGAAGCGTTATAAAAACAAATATGAAGTTCCTTTCCTGCTCTACGCCTACGGATACGGGGACGGTGGAGGCGGTGTTACATGGGAAATGGTAGAGATGATGAAACACATGAATAAGGTGCCGCATATTCCAAAAATAGTAAAAGGTCATGAGGAGGAATACATTTCAGAGCTCAAATCATGCATCGAGGGGATGTCAGTATGGGAGGGCGAGCTCTACGTTGAGGTGCACAGAGGCACCTACACAACAAACCTCAAGATGAAAAAGTATATGGCTGATGCTGAGTCGACCCTGAGAAGCGCTGAAATCTGGAGTTCGATAGCTGAAATGCTCGGATTGCTCGAATATCCAAAAGAAAAACTTGAAAAGCTCTGGAAGAGGGTTCTGTTACATCAATTTCATGATGTTCTTCCTGGATCATCAATAAGAGAGGTCTATGACGAAGCCATTGAAGACCTGAAAAACGTAATCCAAGAAGGTGAGAGAATAATCCAGAATTCATTGGAGAAGATTGCTGAGAGCAGGGGCAGTTCCCTGGTTTTCAACGACCTGCCGTGGGAGAGGAGGGAAGTAGTTGAAGTAGATGGAGAATACTACCTCCTTGAAGCCCCTCCCCTTGGATGGAACTCCTTTAGGCCAGTTGCCGTTGATAAAGGTGTCAAAGCCGAGGAGAGGGAGGACGTAATAATACTTGAAAACGAGTATCTAAGGGCAGTTCTCAACAAGGAAGGAGAGCTAATTTCCCTATATGATAAAGAAAACAAGAAGGAGGCATTGAGGGGTTCCAGCAATGTTTTAATGGCACATATAGACACCCCCGGGATGTGGGATGCTTGGGACATAAACGAAGACTTCTTAATCCAGGGTGAGAAGCTCAGGACAGTGGAGGGAGCCAAAATAATCTACAAAAGCCCTCTAATTGCTATTGTAAAGGTGGTCAAGGGATACAGGGATTCGAAGGTGATCCAGCTTATAAAACTCCGCAAGGAGTCCAAACTCTTGGAGTTTGATACTGAAGTTGAGTGGCAGGATAAAGAAGTTCTGCTTAAGGCCTGGTTCAACTTCAACACACACAACTGGAGTTCTTTTTATGACATCCCCTATGGCGTGATAGAAAGACCTGCAGTCAGAAACACTCCATGGGAGCAGACTAAATTTGAGGTTCCTGCCCTTAGATGGGCGGATGTTTGTGACAGCGATTATGGAGTTACCATAATCTGCACATCACGGCATGGCTATGCAAATTGGGATTCAAAGATTGGACTAAGCCTACTCAAATCACCAATCTACCCAAATCCATGGAGCGATCTGGGGAAGGGAAAATTCACATACTACCTATATCCCCATAAGGGAGACTGGTTCGAAGGAGAGGTCTACAAGAGAGCTCTGGAGGTCTGGTCAAAGCTTAGGGTTATCAGGACAAAGAGGGTTGAGAAAAAAGTCAGGGAGTTCAGTTTCATGAGGACGAATGCAGTAGTTGGAGCATTGAAAAAGGCAGAAGATGGAGAGGGCTACATCCTGAGGCTGTATAATCCGTCAAAGGAAGAGCTTGAGGTTGAGCTGCCGAAAGAAGGCATTGAAGTTGATATGATCGAGCTTAAGGAACTTGAAGAGACAGGGAAAAAAGTTAAGCTAAAACCATTCGAAATCAAGACGATTAGGATTTCTTAGTCCTTCTCCTTCTTTTTCTCTTTGGAATCAGCCTGACGGGACTCCCGCAGTCCGGACACACACCATCGGGTGGCATCTCAGAGAAACGCTTTCCGCAGCCGATACAGACGTAGTTCCAGTGGATCACTCTTTTTATACCCCTCTTGAGCGTTCTGAACCTTATTCCAAGGGTTTTAGCTATGTTCTGGAGGTTGTAGTCATCCGTAAAAAGGACAGCATTCAGCTCATACGCCAGAGCCAGAACCTCAATGTCTGCTTCGCTCAGCTCATTCAGCTCCCCGGTTTCAGCGGCCTTCCTTCTCACAGCCTGAATACTCTCCCCTGATGGCATCAGCACCTTTACCTTTCCGGCGCTGATTAAACTCTCCAATAAGAGCCGTGATTCGGGGTCTTTAACTTCCTCAACAACTTTTGGGGTTGTGCATCCCTCAACATCAATCCCCTGGATGAATATAGCGGCATCAATGACCAGCATGATGAAAGTTCAGCACAGGGGTTAAAGCTTTATCCCTTACGGAAAATTAAAGAAAGGGCTGGTCACAGGTCAACCTTTCGGAATTTCTCCCTTGGAGTCATGTATGCCCTTTTGCTGTGAGATAATCCAGCAAGCACAGTTGCAACTGCTGTATATACAGCGGCTCTTAATGGCTCAATTATCGGAACATTAAGCCCAATTTTGACAAA
>WAPO01000174.1 GCA_015520705.1 Thermococcus sp.
CTCTTCCCCTTCTTCGGCTTTAACCACGCCCCCAATCCAAGCTGCTTCGTCTTCTGGTAGCGTAAGTCCTCAGCTCTGTATCCAAATGCCTCAAGAATCCTGAGCACAGCAGGGAGAACCTGATTGTTGATGTAGTAGTCAGGGTCATACTTATGCTTCGCGGGGTTGTATTCTGTGAGAAGAACCACCCTGTCGCTTATCTTCTTGTCTCCCCTGAGGACGATGTAGCTTATTATCATTCCAGGCTTCACCTTAACCCCTCTGGCCTGAAGGCGCTTTGCTATCGCTATATGCGGCCCTGTGGCTTTATACTCCCTAAGCTCGCGGGTTATCTGTTCGTGTATGACGAGCTTCTCAAGGGGAACCCTGTAGTTCATCAGGTCTTCCGTAACCTTCCTGACTATTTCAACAGCCTTTTCAACACTTCCTTCCCTCAGAATGGCCTCAAGAACTTTGGCCTGGGTTTCCTTTGCTATCTCGCTCCAGTCCCTCCTGACCACTTCGAGACCCCGCGTGGTCATGTGCCCCTCCTCATCTATCACGGCGTACCGCTTTTTGGTGACGAAGAACCCCCTCGTGTAGAAGCCCTCATACTCAAGCTCAAGCATCCCAGGGAGCTTTTCATTGATATATTTCAGGAATTCTTTAGCCTTCCTTTTGACGGTTTCAGCATCGGCGCCGGGTATTGTAGCATAGAAACCATCGGTGTTGTGAACAAGGATTCCATTAGCAAAGAACCTGTGGGTGTCCTCAACCGCTATGTCGTAGACGTAGCCATTGTAGGGTATTTCTTCAACTTTCTTAATCTGTACGAGGTCGAAGTCGTACTTTCCAACGCGCTTTTTCATTGCTGAGGACTTCAAGTTCTCGATTAGCCTCTTCTGCTTCCTCTCCAGCAGGAAACCTATTCTCTCGGCGAAGGCCTTTTTGTCCTTGATCCGGAGATGCCATGAGTAAGTCCCGCTGATCTTACCGTTGTAGTGATTTGGCTTATTCTCCCTAAACAGCGAGTTAGAAACCCCAACGAGCCAGAGAAGCTCTCTAATGCCCTTCAGAAGCTTTTCGTTTGTGCTTGTCAGCCTCACTTCTGGATTTCTTCTGCGGAGACTAACCGTTCCGTCGGCCGAGAAGAGTCCCCTGAGAAACGCTTCGATGTGTTCCCTTGGGAGGTTGAACATAAAGCTTGGGACTACTTTATTGCCACCTTCATCTTTGAAATATCTGATCATGAACCTCGCCAGCCGTTTGGAGAGTATTGAAACGTCACCCTCCTTGCTCTTGTCGTAGTAGTTCGAGATTACACCCGCCTGTTTCAGTGGTTCAAGAACTTTCTTGGCAATCTCGTCCTTATCTAACCCACAGGCGAGTCCAACATAGT
Source organism: Thermococcus sp. (assembly GCA_015520705.1). Taxonomy (GTDB): domain Archaea; phylum Methanobacteriota_B; class Thermococci; order Thermococcales; family Thermococcaceae; genus Thermococcus. Next base: position 1,379 of record WAPO01000174.1, read on the forward strand.
ATTTTGCCCAGTTGGAGTTTCCACCCCAGTTTCCATCGCCAATCAAGAGACCGACCAACTCCCAGAACCTAAGACCAAGCTGTGGAGCCTTTGTGCTCTTGACCAAGGCTGTGTTGGGGGTTATCAACGAATTAACGATTCTCTTGAGCTCGGTTGGCTTAACCTCAACTAATCTCTCTTTGAGCGGCTTTCCAGGTTTTATACGCGAGGTGTTGAGGTATCCTATCAGAGAGTGATCCTCGGTAACGTCGAGGTACCAGCTGTTGGTAAGCCATATCCTAAAAACCCTCTTGTCCGTTTTGTGCCTCATCACATATGGGACTCGCCTCCAGACGAGCCGGCCACAGTCGTCGAGTGTCAACGCCTCAATGCCTTCAGGCCGGCAGTACTCCTTCTCGCCGATAGTATAATCGACCCTCTTGAAGAGATCTTCAATTCTTACAAACTCAATCTTTCCGTTCCTCCGAATGATAACCTGTGTATCGCCAGTAACACTATCCGCATATAGCACTTTAAACCCGTATTTTTCCTCTATCTCCTTTATGGTGGTCTCAATGTAGTGCCTTCCCCATGCCGTAACGCTCTCGGCACACTCCTTCGAATACCACCTCGCCTTGGGATAGCCTTGATAGCCGTAATAACTGTTGTGGGCATAGAGCAGTCCAAAACCTACGAGGAAGTTTTCATTGTTTTCAACGCTCAGGTCATAGACATATCCCTCATATTCCTCCACTTCCACGCTTTTTACCCTGTCAAGAACCAGATCACTCTCCACAAGCCACGCTATCTTTCTGGCTCTTTCTTCGTTAAGTTCTCCATCTGCAAGGCGTTCCTTAAATTTGGCAAAACTCATGTTCTTCTGAAACCTCCTGCCGAAGGCTTCTTCCAGAATCTCTTTTGGGACTATGTTGGAGTAGTAAATGTTCTTTTTCCGCTTTATATCAAGGAACTTCAGCTCTTCGTTTATGTAAACTCTGAAAACGCCGCTGTCAAAGCCGAGCTTTATGGATGAAACGCCGAGCATGTTGAGCAGAAGGACGAGCTGGTTGGCCAAAAGCTCGCTCTTGGTTGAGAGCCTAAGCCTTTTCGAGGGATGAACATCACCATCACCTATGAAGTATCCCTCTAGGAACGCCCATTTGACCTCCTGTGAGCTTTCGAATACCTCACTTGGAATCCTCTTGTTTTCGGCCCCCACACCACAAAGTGTGGCAAATATCAGGTGTGCTATTTTTTTCGGAATTTCAACGTAGTTTTTCCCTCTCCTCACTTTCCCGAAGTATTTTTCAGCAAGCCTCTGCATGTCGCTGAGAACCTCCGGATTTTCGTTGTACAGCTTAACCGAGTAACTCCATCCGTTCTTCTGGTTTCTCTGCATCCTCGAATAACCTTCACTTACGTAGTAGCCGAGGAGCTTCCCGAAATCCTTGTCAATTGGCACTATTGTTTTCATCCGGAACCCATTGAGCGTGCCTATCTTCCACTCTCTAAGCTCCCTCTCGGAGAACAGCCCAATAACATCTCTGATGTCATTGAAGTGAACCATGTACTCCAGTTTGTTGCCGTTGTATTTTACGCTTCTGGCCAGCACTTCGTAGAGTCTCCTGTATTCGTTGAGGCCTTTCCAGTTGGTCACCTCAAACTCTTTCCCCTTTATCCTTACAAGGCCAAGGCTTTCAAGGTGCAGGAGGTAGCGTCTAAATGTCTTTATCCTCTTATCCTCTTCCCCAAAAATCCATTTTAAAGCTCTCAGCATGCCTCTGAAGAAGTTCTTCCGCCCCTTGACCGGGATGGTCAGCACTATGTCCGCTGTCTCCTCCGGTTGGAGCTGGGAGAGCAGTCTCGGGAGGTTTAGCCTGATATCTTTTTCCAGTCCTCTAATCCTTTTGGGGACTGCTATGAGCTGGCCTTCTACAACATCCTTCCCCGGTATTTCAGTTATTTCTCCATTTTTCACCGTGAATAAGCTGTGTCCTTCCGTTATTTTAATGCTCCTGCCTGAACTGAGCTTAACCCTATAGACCTTTCCTCTGTATTTGTGCCTTATCACTGCCCTGACGGGCATTATCTCTGCCTTTTTAAGCTCTCTGTTAAAGGAGAAGACCTTTATCCCACTGACTTCCAGAACTTCGCTCTGTCCGACCTGTTTAACCTTCTCCGGGTTTGCCTTGATAAGCATGTCCACAAACTCACCTATTTTTACAAATTTCACACTACCCTCCTCGATTATTGGGAGCCATTCATCAGGCAGTATGCTGTTCGCCAGAATCTTCAAGGCCTTCTGCCTGTAATCAAGCATCTTCTTCTCGATTGGGTCAATCGTAGCCTTCATCTTCCTCTTTATTTCAGCCCTCTTCTCTATGAGCTCCTCAAGGATGCCCGGAATGAAGCCCTTGAAGTCCTTGCAGAAGCGGTAGCCAACGTCCGGGGCAACGTCGTAGTTTCTGCAGCCCTCCCTCTCAAGTGTGTCCGGGGAAACGTTGTGCGTGACTATTATGGAAGGATACAGGCTTTTGTAGTCGAGATAGACGATGTTCCCCCACAAACCCCTCTCGGGCTCCTTGACGTAGGCTCCGGTGTAGCCCTCCCTGAGTCTGCGCTGATATTCCTCGTTGCTGGGTCTGTTTGGGGCCAGCTCGTTCCTCTCATACGCCGCCCTGAGGAGATACCACTCCACCAGATTGCCCGTGCTCGACCTCGACACATCCCACGGGCTCTGGCCGATCAGCTTCGCCAGCTCAGCCTCCATGGGGAAGAACTCCTTTCCCAGCTCGTATGTTGCCCTCGCGTCCTCCATGGAGTATCTGGCCAGCTTCTTCAGCCCCTCCTCGGTTTCCCATATGGCTGCAATTTCTTCTGCATTGAGCTTGCTTTTCTTCCTGCCGAGGACGGCTTCATATACAGCCTCAAGAGTATAGGTCGGCAGATTCACGGCCCTCCTGACCACAGGATAGAGGTCAAAGTGTATCCTGCCCTTGATCTCCACGGCAAATCTGTCCCCCATGCGCTGCATTTTGGGCTCCGGATGCTCCCTGTCCCTGCTGATAAAGAGCCTTATGCCAAGCTTCTCAGCCCTCTTGAGGAGGTATGGCAGGTCGAAATTGTCACCGTTGTATGTGATCAGAACATCGGGGTCTTTCTCCCTCACAACCTGAATAAAGCGCTTTATCATCTCCCTCTCGCTCGAAACAACCTCGACATATGGGAGATCAATCCTCTTCCACGTTATAACCCTCGCTTCACTCTCGTCGGCATAGCTTATCATTATAATCTCGCCCTTGCCGAACTCATCCCCCTCATGGTAGAATGTCTCGATATCGAAAGCCAGAAGTTTTAGCTCCTCGTCCCCTTCCATCGGAATCAGACCTTTATCAATGAGATAGCGTTTCGCGAAGGGAATGTCATACTCAAAGATGTCGACGACGGATGGATGCTTCCTTATCTCCCCTCTTATGGCCGGGACATCCTGCGGATGCTCGAATATAAGCTTCCAGACCTCAACAGGCCTTCCGAGAAATTTTTTCCTGACTTTTTCAGCTTTTACAATTTTAACCTCCTTCTTTCCTCTGGTAGCCGTTACTCTTTTGACATCCTCAATTGCCGCATCATCTCTGAGAAGGGCATAGATGTAGGGCTGAAAGCCCGTATCCAGTTCAATCTTAAACTCTCCACGCTCCTTTTTGAAAATTCTCACTATAGGTTTTCCATCCTTTGTGATGTAGTCAGTGCCGAGAATCATAATCCCACCTTTTAAGAGTTTGATTTTGAGTTAGATAAAACTTTCCACCAACTTTTTAAATCTCCCATCGAAGGGAAAACCATGGAGCTGTTTTACAGGGTGGGCTTCCATGAGCTCGTAGCGGATATACTGACGCTCATAGGGGAACGGGAGCTGTCATCAAAAAATGCTCTTGAGAGAACCTTCAGGAGGGTAAGCGGAAAGGACAGGGAGAAGGCGAGGGGGCTTGCCCATGCCTACGTCTTCGAAATCGAGAAATGGCGGGCGAAGATTGATTTCATCGCAAATTCAGTCCTGAAGGGATCCAGAATTGAAGAGCTGGAGCCGTATCTGGCAAACCTCATAAGGATCGGCATATTCGAAATGAAATTCAGGGGCACTCCCCCTGGGATAGCCACAGACTCCGTTGTGAGGGTCGTGAAGGAGAGGTATGACCTTTCAAGGGCCAAATTTGTGAACGCCCTCCTGAGGGAGGCTGAGGCCTTCGATGTGGATGCGGCCCTTAAAAAGCTCAGGGAGAAGGACAGGCTTGAATACCTCAGCATAAAGTTCTCACACCCGAGATGGTATGTTGAGTATGCTGTTGAGGTTCTTGGGTATGAAAATGCTGTGAGGCTTCTCCTCAGCAACAACAGGCCCCAGAGGTACTATGTGAGGGTAAATCCTCTGAAAATGGATGTGGATTCTCTCAGAGATTATCTTGAAGATCACGGCGTAAGAACAGCCAGAACCCCGGTGGATGACGTCCTGAAGATTCTTGACTACAGAACGCCGGTCGCCCGGCTGGAATGGTACAGACAGGGAAAATTTGTAATTCAGGATCTGGCGAGTGCATATGTTGCCCATGTTTTAGAGCCGGAACCCGGGGAGAGAATTCTTGATCTGGCAGCGGCTCCGGGGAGCAAAACCTTCCACGTCGCACACTTGATGGAGAACACGGGGGAGATAGTTGCTGTTGATTATTCACTGGAGAGGCTCAGCAGGATGAAGGAGAAGATGAAACTCCTCGGAATCAAAAATGTCAGACTCGTCCATGCTGACGGTCAAAACTTTAGGGACAGGGAGAGGTTCGACAGAATAATACTCGACGCCCCCTGCTCCAGCTCAGGCACATACAGGCAGTTCCCGGAGGTCAAATGGCACTTCAATGAGGAGAAGATAAGGAGAGTCATCAACGTCCAGCGCAACATGCTGCGCAACGCTTACGAGAACCTGCGTGATGGGGGGGAGATGACGTATTCAACCTGCTCGATAAGAATAGATGAAGATGAGGAGAACGTTCTCTTTGCGATAAACCGTGTCGGCCTTGAGCTTCTCGATTACGACTTCAGCTGGGGCGATAGGGGCTTCCTTGAGGTAGGGGATAAGGTTTTCAGGGCATGGACGCACAGGCATGACTGCAACAGCTTCTTTATTGCAAAGATGAAAAGGGGTTAAAAGAGAAGCTAAAAAGAAATCAAAAATTCAAGATCAGCTGGCTTTTTCTATTGCTTCCTTTAGAATCTTTACTGCCTCCATTTCTTGAAGATATGCCTTCCTGATCTCCCAGAATCTTGGGAATCTTTTGATCTTCTTCCGGAGTGTTGTCTTTATAGCCTCCAAATCATCTGTTCTCCATGCATGCTTTATAAGAGTCGTGGCATTGTTGTGGAGTTTAAGGGCTTCTTGGAGAGTTCCATTGTCAACATTTAGTGAAGTGGCGTTTTTGTAGAGGACATTGAATTCATCGTAGTACTTGAAGAACCAATAACTCCAGACATAGGAGATAGTGAAGATACTATTGAGAGAATTCTCTTGAGGTCTAGTTGTACTAGGTAAACCAATGGCTATCAACTTCACATTAAATCCATTAACAGAAAGGGGTAATATTACACTACCTGCCTCAAAACTCATTTGCCTCCATTCTTTGTTTTCAAAGTCATATCCAAGTACCTTGATGTTGTTAATATTGCTGATATTGCTAATCCTAAGTTTAAAGTGGCCAAAGCCGGTTGAAGTTATCACAAACGCTCTTAAGTTTTTAACTTCTGGAACATCTCCTGTTATCTGCTTCAAAGTATCTTTTGAAATTTCATAGACTTCAATGCTATCAACATTGATATCTGTTGAGTATAACCCAACGTCTTCTGGTGCTTGGAGTAATCTCGGTTTTATCTCTAACTCCAATGGGATTGTGAGCACAGAGTTACTGCCTTGAATCACGATCTCTCCCTGGTATCTGCCTGGCTTTGCATTAAATGGCACTGTGAGGTCAATATGAATTGGAACGTTTTTATCTGGTAGTATCGACAGAACTTCAGGTGAAGAAGTGTAGTTAACTGCAATAGTGCTTGTTCCGTTGGACAAGCTTGTTATTCCAATTCTTGCAATATCCTGGACAGTCGAGTTTATTGTAAAGTCTAAGCTTAGTGTCTTCCCACTTACCGTGCTGAAGTCAAACTTATCAATTGAAGCGTTGAACCCAGCTTGTACTTGTTCCTGTGAGACATAAACAGAGAACGTTGTTTGTCTTGTGAAGGGGACCCCGTTAATGTTACCGCTTGCCTGTAGGGTTATTGTATAGCTTCCCGCCTCTTTCGGCATGTAATATGTCTCGTAAATTCCACCATTGTTATCATCCAGAAGTTTAAGGTACTCAACGCTTCCGTCGGGCCTGACTATGGTTGCGTTAACATTTCCCTGTACTGGTTCGCCATTTCTAGTTAAAACACCAATGAGTTTTATTGGTTCACCGAGTTTGTAAGTATTCTTCTCGGTAAATAGATCAATTGTCAAGTTGGTGTCCGCAAGAACCATTGCTGTAACATCTTCTCCACTCTTAGGAACGGCAACGGCTGTAATGTTCATTTTCCACTCTCCGGGGAGTGGATTCTTGACTTCATAAATTACATAGGTATCTCCCTTGATGTATGTGATGTTGGGATCACTTTGAGCTATTTCTGGGGTTATTATACTTCCATCAGGCGCAATTAGGGTTAAGTTAAATTCACTGCCAGACCAAGCTATAGAAAACTCCCCCGCCTTTACTGTGGGATCTATTAATACAGATTGTGTGGTACTTTTACCAGGTTTTAACTCAATGGATTTTGAACTGATAGTATTTCTGTTCTTGACTATGCCCTTTATAGTGTTGTATATCTCCAGAAGAACTTCTGCCTTTTTAGCTTCGTAGTATTTGCCTCCAGTTATATCGGCTATTTTCATAAGCAAATCCGAGTTCAAGAATGGCCTGTTCTCAGAGGTATACCATCCACTTGTCAGTCCGATAGTGTAAACTTTCCATCCCTTATCCCTGAACCAATCTGCCACTTTTATAGGATCATAAGGATCCCCTGGATTGTCATCCCCATCGGTCAAAAGCATTACGTACTTTGGATAATTATCCCGGGCATTTGAGAGGATATCATAGGCAGCTTTTAAGCCAACGCCGATGTATGTACCTCCCCAAGCATCAATCGTATCGATGAATGACTTAAGTTTATTCCTATCTTCTGTGCTTGAAATGTATAAAGGTCGTTCATTTGGTGGATAATATCTCACACTTCTATCAAAATCAACGACGGCAACACCATCGCCTTTATCCATTGAATCCACGAGCATTTTAGCAGCTTTTAGTCTTAAATCGTTGTCATCACTTCCTTTCCAGTATCCATCATAAGTGTGCATACTTCCAGAGCTGTCTATTACAAGAACAATGTCTATGTCGTTTGATGAGCCATATACTACAGCATCTTTTTCTGTAATTTCCAAGCCATTGTAAAGCTCAATCGTTAAATCGTATTTCCCTTCTGTATTCATTGATGGCGTATAAACCTTGTAGATCGCGTATCCGTTGGAATCGGTTCCAAGGTACTCAAATTTGGGGTTTATCCTATGATCAATCCATACCCTTTTCAGTAACTTACTTACGTCTATGTATGACACTCCAGTAGAGAGTTTTATGTAGAAAGGCCTTGGATTATCTGGAGAGCCAACGTAAGCTGGTTTTTGGGAAGTTGGTTCGACTAAAGTGGCCTTGGTAACCGTAAAACTGAGCGTGGCAAAAGATTTCCCATATACTGGATTCTCTGCAGTGACGTAAACATTGTACATCATGGGTTCCTCTGGAACCTGGAACGTTTTCTGGTATGTGCCTTCACCAACCTTGTCCATCTCTACTGGCGTTCTGCTACCCGGTCCGGTATATACGTAGAATGTAACTTTTGCATCTACCGGGTTTCCATTTGAATCAACGACCTTAACTGTGAGGGTTGCAGTTTCTCCGGGTTCGTAGGAGCCTTTATCGAGGTATGCTTGGGAGATTACCAAATGGTTTTGGGAGGTAAGGTATGGGTAGACTAACTCGAGGTTGGTAGTCCACATTGATGTTATAACCCCCAAAGCTTCGTGTTGTTTGTTAATTGCCTGGATCATGTCTCTGTGCTCCATAATGGCCTCTCTAAAAGATTTTTCATTTGCAAGCTCTACTGAAAATTGGGCTATTGTGGTAACTGCTCCAGCAACACCTCCTATATAGGTTCCGACGATATCGGTAAATGAATTGAATATTATAGGACCTAACTCTTGCTCCTTTTCAGCATAGGCCTCCGACATATATGTTCCGATTAACGCATAGTCACTTCCCAATTGGAAGTTAGTAAACAGATCATCTGCTTCAGAATAACTCCAAGGTCCAGGAGATACAGCAAGGGTTTTAATATCAAAATTTATTGGATCTTTTGAAGTAGACAAATACTCAGAGTACCAGTAATCATACCTATCATGCAACAAAGTTTTTAGTCTAAGACTATTTAGGTTTCCAATTACAGGGAGCTTCATGTAAAAGGGCAACTTAGAATAAGCCTTATCTGCCGAATTATCAACCTCAGAGTAAAGTTCAGATAGTGATACTCTGTTTTTAATTGCCCATACCACATATGCCCTACTTAAATGATCTGCTGCAAGATTCATAGAAGACACAGCAATTTTATATTCCATAGGCATATCCGGCATTAAAACTATTTTAAAAAGATTATTAGTACTCGCGTTAACAGCTTCAGCAAGAGGGCTTACTAATGAAACCGTAATTAGATCGACAGTATAATCATCAAGGACAGCAGAGGGCACATTTAATAAAGTATTCTCATAAACATGCTCGATTGTCCCTTTGGCAATCTCTTTACCCCATTCGGAATTAGCTATTTCTCGTGCTTCGTCAGCCGCCAGTTTCTTAGCAATTGGAGAATGTATCATCATAGTACCAAGAACATGTTTGGCAGGGTATGAGTGGAGTTCTTTGTAATATATCTCTGCAAACTTCCTCGATGATGCGACCCCTGCACTCAAAATCAATAGGGCAAAGTTCTTAAGGATTTTGGCCTCCTCTATCTCTTCCAGTAACATTGCAGTAAGTCCTGAGTCCACACTTATATCAAGGATGTTTTGCATAAGAGAACTATTAAAGAATAGAGCAATGGTCGCAGCTTCAGCTGCTTTTTTGTAGATATTGTAGTCAGGAATCATGCCTTTTTGATCCAGAACTAACCAAGTAAGTTGACTAGTGCTTGGATTCCCCATTAGATACACGTTGTATTTTACATTATTAACCAAAACACATGGGACAACCTTATCGGGTATTACCCCCCATCCATCAGGTGGGATTGGAAAACCGGACTTCCAAGCAATTATAGATGTAACCAATTTTTCATTCCTCCCAATAAAAACATGGAGGTATAATTTTCCAATAATGCGTGGAGACTTTGATATTATGTAATAATCTCCATGCGGCATTAACTGCTCAGTTGATTGTACTTGACCATGTGGAGTAAATGAAAATCCAATTCTAACATCAACGCCCTTTATCGGATTTCCATACCGATCCAAGACCTTAACAATTATCGTGTTCGCCTTCCCGACCTCAAGCACTGGTTTCCCGTCTTCACTCCTTACCTCAACAATAACCTTTGCCCCTGCCAAGCTCTGTGCCTTCACATACTTCCCCTGAAACGCTGGCACTGCTCCCAAGCTAACTAAAAACATCCCCACCAATAGGAGACCTAACGCCTTCTTCATGTTTCACATCTCCTGCGTGTGATTTTTCATGCTTCTCGGGTGTTATTATTTTCACCCTTTATCTTGGTTTCTTCAGTATTGTTGACTGAAGATTAACTTCCAAACTAAAAAAATGAAGATTCGACAAAATATATTACAAAATTCTGTTATTATGTCCACACTAAAAAGCATAGGAAGCCAAAAGGGGAATCAACCCTGATACGCTCAGGAGGTTTTGGATAATCTCCTCGCTAAAAACAATGGTTGAAACTGAAACGGGCGAACATGCAGAAAATTTTTAAGAAGCAGTTAATTAATTCTCAGAGGATAATATATACGGTCCAAATCCTCTCACATTCTTTCTTCAGACAGTAGTTCTCGTAATTGTGGCAACCCTTGCACTCGCTCTCAGAG
>WAPO01000175.1 GCA_015520705.1 Thermococcus sp.
ACTCAAGTGCAACTTGCAAAACGGGTTTAACTCTTAAATTAAACTCTTCAATCAGTTTCGCATTTTTATCAGCGCCCGAAGGGCACCTTCCCAGAGTGAAACACTCCACAAAGGAGTAGATGAGTAAAAACCCATCTCAGAATTTGAACCCTTAGAAAAAGCATCTCATTTTCCGCCAGCGCTTTGCGAAGCAAAGGGCTGAATGGTGCGGGGGACGGGATTTGAACCCGCGAACCCCTGCGGGACGGGACCCTAAATCCCGCGCCTTTGACCAGGCTCGGCAACCCCCGCCCAGCTAAGAACTCCCGGTTCCATTTAAAAAACCTTTCTCCGAAAGGCTTATAAAGATGTAAAGGAAGCTTTACGTAAAGGAAACTTTACATGGTGAGGAATGTGGAAAGGTGGAGAATCATCGGATACGTTATTCCGGCTACAACAGCCTCACTGCTGGCCGTGGCTCTGTGGATGGGAAATGCACCGCTTGCCCTAGGTGTCTTAGCGGGAGCAATAGGCGCAACTTTCCTCTACTCCGAGTGGGTCAAGGGGCGCGGGGAGGTTCTGAGTGATGAGAGGATGCTTAGAATTGACGAGATCACATCAAGAAGAACGCTTCAGGTGCTGGTTCTAATTCTGGCCTTCAGCGTTGTGAGCCTCGCAATTCTCTCCCAGAATTATCCCTCCCTTAGGAGTGCCTACTATCTCTCCCTTGGCCTGATGGTTCTAATCGCGATTCTGAAGATTTCATTAAAACGGCACTATTCGAGGGTGATGTGAATGAAACTGAAGTATGAGCACCTGCTTGCAGTCATAGTTACGGGCATGATAATCGGACTGGCCTTCTCGATGAAGTCTGGGAGGGCTCTGCTGGCTGCGGGAATATTTGTGGCAGGATTTCTGCTGACGTATCTGCTCACGTGGTGCTACAGCTCGAAGGTCAGGGTCGAGGACGAGAGGACGGTGCTTATAGGTGCAAAGAGCGCGCGGAATGCCTATGCCGCGATGAGCTTTCTTCTCTTCCTTGAGTATCTCAGGGAATACAGCAGGGGAAACAGAGGAACGGCGGAGATGCTCCTTATACCCCTCGCCCTTGGCGCGGCTGTGCTCGTTATCTCCCACTACTGGTATGAGAGGGTGATGTAGATGAGAACCCGGATATTCCAGCTTGCCGTGTTCTTCATCATCGGCCTGCCCGTGGCGTTTGCGATAAACCTCCTTCTCAGAGCGCCTGATATTTCGTTTGTTGCGGCGGCCCTCGTTCTGCTCCTTCTGTCAAACGACATCCTGTCGGATGGCGGGAGGGAGAATGCCCGGCTTTTTACATACCTCTCGGCTGTTGACTCAACAGTGCTGGCCCTCGCATATAAGAACCTCGGAACCTCCGCATGGATTACATTCACGGCGGTTTTCGGAGTTGTGGTGCTGAACTCCATTATATCAAGGACTGTGGAAAGGAGCGGTGGGGAGGAATGAAGAACCGCCTGAGGGAGCTTCGGGAATGGAAAGGGCTAACACAGGAGGAGCTTGCAAAGGCCTTAGGCGTCACGAGACAGACGGTGATAGCGATCGAGAAGGGCAGATACGACCCCTCACTGAGGCTGGCCTTTAAAATAGCGCGCTTTTTCGGTGTTAAAATCGAGGATATCTTTATCTATGAGGGAAGGGAGTGATAGTGTGTTCAGCTCAAGGGAAAGAATGATCGCGTGGTTCCTCCTGCTCCTAGTGCTGATGGTAGGATTTGGAGGGGGGGGCCGTGATTGGGAAGGACACCAAAGTTGTGGTGTTTGTCTTTGGCATTTCTGCCTTTGCGCTCATTGAATATGACCGCAGGGTGCGGGAGCGTGGAACTGGGGGGAGAACAGATGGTGGTGGTTAAAGTCGAAAGCCTTGAAAAGGATTACGGAACTGTTAAGGCCCTCAGAGGAATCAGTTTTTCCATCAACGAGGGCGAAATATTCGGCCTTATTGGCCCCAACGGAGCTGGAAAGAGCACGACACTTAAAATCCTCGCAACGCTCCTCACTCCCACGGGAGGAAGGGCTGAGGTATTCGGGCATGACGTTGTTAAAGACGCTCCAAAAGTCAGGGAGCTTATAAGCTATCTCCCCGAGGAGGCGGGCGCTTATAAAAACCTCACAGGGATGGAATATCTTGAATTCATGGCGAGACTCTACTCAAAGAGCCCTGAAGAAGCCCTGAAAATGGTCGACATCGGAGCTAAACTCAGCGGACTGGGGGAAAGGCTTCATGACAAGGTTTCCACATACTCAAAGGGCATGACGAGGAAGCTTCTCCTCGCGAGGGCGCTCATGGTCAAGCCGAAACTGGCTATACTCGACGAACCGGCCAGCGGCCTCGACATAGTCAATGCATACGCCATCAGAAAGACCATCAGGGAGTTTGCCCGGAATGAAGGCGTAACCTTCCTGATTTCAAGCCACAACATGCTCGAAGTTGAGTTTCTCTGCCACAGGGTTGCTCTGATAGACAGTGGCAGGATAATCGATACTGGCAGTCCGAAGGAGCTTAAGGAGCGTTACGGAGCGGAAAATCTCGAAGAGGTCTTCATGCAGGCCGTTGGGAAGGGTGGTGATGCCAGTGGGTGATTTCTGGATTATGGCCAAAAAGGAATTAAAAAATCTTTTCAGGGATAAAAAGCTCATTTTTGGGCTTGTTGTGGTTCCTCTGATACTCTTCCCTGTGATGGGCAGGGCCATAAGCGTTGGGATGGAGCAGGCTCAGGGGGAAACGCGGGTTGCGATAGTCAATTTCGATAGCGGCCAGTATGGAGAGGTTCTCATAAAAACCCTCAGAATGAGTCCAAATGTAACCGTGGATGTCGTCAATGCCTCATCGCTTGAGGAGGCCCTCCAGAGGGCGGTGGCCGAAAAGCAGAATGTTCTCGTCGTGATTCCGCAGGACTTCTCATCCCGGCTCGAGAAGAACGAAAAGGCGACCGTTGGGATATACGGCATTTTCACAACAGTCGGAGCGGGCATAAAGGAGAGCATAAGCGAGGGGAGAATCAACGCGGTCATAGAGGTATTAAGCCAGAGCATCGCCAGAATAAAGGTTGAGCGGCTGGGAGCGGAGAATCCGGATGCGGTTCTTCAGCCGATTGCAACGGAGAGCAGGTCTGTGATTAAAGGGAGGATTGTGGATGTGTCCCCCTCAGTGGTTTCCGGGGTGATGGCGTCCCAGTCATTCTCAATACCCCTGATCGTCTTCCTTATGGTCATGATAACCGCCCAGATGGCGGCTGGAGCAATGGCGTCTGAAAAGGAAAACAAGACCCTTGAGACCCTGCTGACCCTGCCTGTTCCGAGAACAAAGATAGTCGGGGCAAAGATATTCGGAACGGCCGTTATGGGGCTCGTGGCGGCCATCGCATACATGATAGGCATGAACAGCTACATGGGGTCATTCAACTTCGGCTCCAGCGGCGTTACACTGGCTGATTTAGGTCTCAAGGTAACGCCTTACGGGATGGTGCTCTTTGTTGCGGCCGTTTTCCTGACGATAGTCTTCTCACTCAGCCTTGCGATGCTGCTTGCAATCTTTGCTGAGGACGTCCAGAGCGCCACTACAGTGGTGAGCGCTGTTATAATGCCCCTTGCGTTTCCGGCCTTCCTCCTGATGTACACCGATGTCAGCAACATGCCCGCAGTTTTCAAATATCTGATGCTTGCGACGCCATTCACGCATCCGATAATAGACTTCAGGAATCTGCTGATGGGGAACTACCTGCCCGTTCTTCTGAGCGTCATCTATCTCGGCATAACGGCAGCGGGAGCGCTTTACACAACCGCGTGGCTGTTCTCCACGGAGAAAGTTCTCACAGCGAAGATAAGCTGGGGGAAGAGGAAAAGAGGGTGAGCTTTTTATTTTTACATCTCCCACAAACATGAGCGCATTATGGATTTGGGGACTTCACTCTATCGGCACGCCGTCCTTCGTTCTCGGCGCGAGCCACTTCATGAGCCTCCTGGGGTCTTTTGTGCGGATTGTTATCGTTATCGGGCCGAGCGGGCTTTCCTCATTGAAGTTTGCCTTTCCTGCATAAGCCGCCTGCTTGTGGAGCTTGATTATAATCTCCTCCCCGAAGTAGCCCTCTTCCAAAAAGGAGCGCGCCGTGTCGAGTATCGCCTGACCCCTGAAGAGCTCGTAGAGCCTCTGGAGGGCTTTTCTGCTCCTCGTTTTTCCAGTGAGGATGACATAATCCCCTTTATCAAAGGCCTCGAACTCAAGCTCTGGAATCAGGTTGAGCATTGCCCTCTTCACCTTCTCGATGTTCTCTGTTGGATAGACATAAGCCTCAGCTTCAACTTCTTCAAACAGCTCCATTCTCACCACCGTGTTTTGTTGGAAGGGCCGCTTATAAAGGCAGCGGGAGTGTTATCATGATAACAGAAAAGCCTAATTCTCCGAGATTCGTTGTCATGATAACAGTAATGGGCAGAAAGTTCCTGCTCCCCGAACCGCGCCGGGGAAAGCTATTTTAGGGGAGCCG
>WAPO01000176.1 GCA_015520705.1 Thermococcus sp.
CATCAAGCTCGCAATCAAGGCCTGAAGGCCTTTTCGATTTTTTAACTCTTTTACCACAGCTTTATGCGTTTCACTCTAACCTCTGCACCATTAATTCTCATGAGTGCGAAGCCTGCGCTTCCCATTCTCGGGAATGTTGGAGACCCGGGGTTGAGGAGGATTATCTTCCTTCCGTGGAATATTCTCTCATCGTGGAAATAGCGGTGGGTGTGCCCGAAAATCAGAACATCAACACCCATCTCAAGGGCCTTGTATCCAAGAACCTGAGAATTCAGACCCAGAAACTGATCCCCGTGGATTACCCCAATCCTAAGATCTTCCGCGTCTATTATCCTCTCCTCCGGGAGCTGCAGATGATCGGCATTTCCCCTGACAGCCACTACAGGGGCGATTTCCTTCAGCCTTTCAAAAAGCTCACGTGAGGTTATATCCCCGGCATGGATTATTAAATTAACACCTTCATCTTCAAATTTTTCAAAAAGGATAGAAGGGATGTGTCTTGTTTTATCGCCGTGATGGGTATCACTAACGACTCCCACAATCATGGAAATACCTCAAAGAGGGATGTTTATGTGCAGCTTATCAACGAGCTCCTTATACCTGTTCCTCACAGTGACCTCGGTCACATGGGCGACCTCTGCAACTTCCCTCTGGGTTCTCTTCTCCCCCTCAAGAAGGCCGGCGACGTATAGAGCCGCAGCCGCGAGCCCCATGGGGCCCTTTCCGCTTGTTATCCCCATCTGGATGGCCTCGCTGAGGATTTTTTTGGCCTTATTCTTTGTCTTCTGGCTCAGTGCAAGCTGGTCTCCGAAGCGATCCACATATTCCACAGGGCTTGTTGGCTTGAGGTTCAGACCCAGCCCTCTCGCGAGGAAGCGGTAGCTCCTTCCTATGTCCTTCTTGCTAACCTTTGAAACTCTGGCGATCTCATCGAGAGTTCTTGGAATCCCCTCCATTCTGCAGGCAGCGTAGAGTGCCGCTGAAACCATCCCCTCGATAGACCTTCCGCGGATGAGCTTCCTCATGACAGCCTTTCTGTACAGGGAAGCTGCTGCTTCTTTGACCCTCCTCGGCAGCCTCATCTGGGCCGCCATTCTATCAAGCTCGCTCAGGGCAAAGGCGAGGTTCCTCTCTGCCGCATCGTTTATCCTCATCCTGCGCTGCCACATCCTCAGCCTTCTCATCTTCGTCCGGTACATGCCCTTTATCTGATTGCCGTGGATGTCCCTATCACGCCAGTCAATATCTGTTGAAAGCCCTTTGTCGTGTATCATGAGGGTCATGGGCGCCCCTGTTCTTGCCCTCTTGGCCTTCTGATCAGCATCAAAAGCCCTCCATTCAGGGCCGGAGTCAATGGCATTCTGCTCAAGAACATATCCGCAGTTTGCACACACCAGCTCTCCCCTGCTGGGATCATAAAACAGCTTCTCCGAACCACATATCGGGCACACCTTCTTTTCAACCAAAAGTTCTCACCCCCTTCTCCTGGGGGCAGGGCGCCTCTTCTTGCCCTTTACATTTCTTCTGTCCGATTTGGATTTCCTGACATCGACATAGAGAACTTCACCGATATATTCCTCTGGGTTTTTTATCCTCGGCTTAATGGCAACATAGGGAGCCTTTACAGGACCGAAAACATCCTTCACCGTCCCGACAAGTGTGAGCTTTTTATCAATAACCCTGTCATTCAACGATGGAACCCAATCCGAGCGGAGAATTAAAAAACCCTGCTTAGCATAATGAGAAACCTTACCCAATCTTTTCATGGCCCCACCCCAACGGGATATCCTTTTAAACTTTTCGTTTTTTCGCTTATAAAGTTTTCGGTAATTTACGAAAGCTTTTTATTCACTATATACATAAAAATAAAGTTGAAACACTTAAATCCAGGTGAGCTCATGAAGTGCCTCATAGCAGGACATCTAACCAGGGACATCATAATAAAAGGCTCAAAAATTGAGGAAAGGATCGGCGGGGGTGCATACTACTCAGCGCTTGCACTGTCCAGATTCTGTTCTCCCGTGATTTTAACCTCCGTGGGGGAAGATTTTCCCGGGGAGTGGCTGGAGGAGCTTGAGAGCCACGGCATAGAGGTCATAAAGATTCCTTCCAAAAACACAACCACCTATGAACTGCGCTATTTAGACGGTAATACAAGGGAACTCAGGCTCCTTTCGAGGGCGGAGGTTATTGATGACCTGCCCGGGGAAAAATACGATGCTGTTGTGCTGAATCCTGTAGCCGGCGAGATTTCCGCAAATCTCGTGAGGGAGTGCAGGGGAAGATTTCCCTTTATCTCCCTTGATGTGCAGGGCTTCATCCGGGAACCCGAAATTGGGGAGGTTAGATTGAGGGAGATAGATGCCTCATTCCTCAAAGGTGTTAAGGTTGTGCACTCCGACAGGGATGAATTCAGGTATCTGAAAATGCTGGAGCCCGGAGATGTTGAGGTTCTGCTGGTATCGGATGGAGTAAGTCCGGGACTTGCATATCACCGAGGGAAACCATACTCCTACAGGCCGATCAGTGTACCTGTCCCTGAATCCACGGGAG
This sequence comes from Thermococcus sp., assembly GCA_015520705.1. GTDB lineage: Archaea > Methanobacteriota_B > Thermococci > Thermococcales > Thermococcaceae > Thermococcus. Next base: position 2,554 of record WAPO01000176.1, read on the forward strand.
CTGGAGATGTCTTTCTCGCGGCATTCACATACTTTTACATGACATGTCCCTTCATTCAGGCGCTCAAAAGGGCAAACGCCTTCACCGCATTGTTTCTGAAATACAGGCACTTTGACTTTCCGATGGAAGAGGTGAAGGAACTCGCCCGTAAAGCAAGCATTAAAAATCCCTCTTGGTCTATAAGGATTGCCTGAAGTTCAGGTTTTAGCTGGTAGCTTTTATACATCAACAAGATAGGTAGAAAAACTACAATTTCTCTATTGCTTCTTACTCTAGAAAGCTATCTCAGAAACACTTCATATATTCTTCAACATCTAAAATTTTATAGAAACCAAAAAATTTAAATATTAAGTGATAATATATTAATCAGGGTGATATTAATGGCAACATATGGATTGTGGTATTTCAAGGTTCAAAATGAGAAATATGAAACATTTGCTAACATGGGTACGCCCTCCGAATTGAAGGAAAGGGGATTTACATATGCAGTTTCTGTAAATTCTCCACGATATGAGGATATTCCCGAGAGTGGCACTTCATATTGGGATGGTTATCGTGATGGAGAATATTTTGGAAGATGGCTGGATCCGTATTTAGTTGGAATAGATTATTTGGTTGTAATTCCAGTATTATCCAGAGCCTCAAGCAATCAGGTTAGGGGGATTAACTACTGGAAAGGCTGGGTTGATGGTATATTTGAGAACACCAGCGGATATCAGGTGGGGTTTTACTGGGGTTATGAAAGTCCTTGGCAGATAATTGATGAAATTCACACTGATAGGGTAGTCCCTGAGACAGAACTTGCGGATATATCAGACTATATTCGAAATGATAAGGGTCAATTGTTTATCTGGTCTCCTTATACAAATGGCACTATAAATTTAGATGGAACTGATATCAAGACAATATGGCGATACTTTAACTATGTATTTGTCCAGCCAAATTATTATCAAACATGCACTAGGAAAGGCACTACAGGTAATACTTACTCATTCTCTGAATTGGTGGATGTTTTGAACTGGATATGGAATGCTACACCTAACACTTATCTTACATTAGAAGCTGATAGATCAGTACTGGGTCAACAAGAACATTGCAGATGTTTGAGTTCCATATGTGAATGCTCCTTGGATAGATGCATTGATTATGCTGGAGATTACGTCTTGGCACAGATGAACTCAGTTGTTCAAAATATCTGGCCTCAGAGAATGTATTACTTCAGCGTTGATCTTGGTGTGGTCGATACGGTGAGGGAGAAGTACTCCCTCTGGTAGGGGAATAAAGTTGAGGAGATATACTATCATATTCATTTTTTCTTTAACCTTAACAGCTTTAATATTGTATTCACCATCTGTCCAAGGAGACAGCAATGCACCACATTACAAGATTATTAGTGCATATTCTGGTGGAGATAGAATCATGTTTATTGTTAAGGAAAACGGAAAACAATTGGCGTTTCTTTATAAAAGAAATGTCATGGAACGTGAAGTTCTGAATTTTAGTAACTCTTATCAGCTCCTTCATTGGAATGGTGCCTTCTGGCTGCTCAAAAAGGGGGATAGAAATGTGACACTTGCTCTCTACAACGGCTCACTGAGGATTCTCAAACGATTTACAAATGGAACTCAATGTAATAATAACATTTTCATCGATTGGAATGGGAAGGAATATCTGATTCAGTTTATTCAGGGGCCACTACGCTGTGGTCTTGGAAGTGAGGGGAGAGAACAGTCGGAATTATATATTCTCAGAGGAGGGAAGCTTTATTATCTGGCAAGGTTCGAGGGCACTGCTCAAATGGATTGGCTTCAGAACAGATGGTTTATCATTGGCAATGGGACTCTGTATGCTGCTGAAAACCACATCCTAAGAAGACTGGGGAATATTAGAGGAAGAACCTCCTTGGTGATTGAGAACGGAAGGATATGGGTGTTATCTGCCGAAAGGCTTTTCAATGTATCTGGCCTGAAATACAGGATTACGGCTTACAGAGTTGAAACCGATCATCTGAAAAGTGTCTTTTCTGAAAATGTTGATGGAATTGTGAGCATGCCGCAGCGTTGGAAGGGAACTCCCCTCTTTGTCCTGAAGAATGATGGATACTACCAGCTGATGGTGCTCAATGAAACCGCCAAAAGCTTCTTTGATGTTCGTATCTGCAAAGGCGATTATCTTCATGTCATTCCTAACGGACTGGCACTATGTGGCCACCTTAGCAGAAAAAAAGCAGGAGAAAATGAGTGGTCTGTTTTCAGGATTGAGGGCAACATTATCAAAAAGACAGCGGTGTTCAGGAATAGGGAGTGGCCGTATATCTATGATAAAGATGAAATTCGAGGGTTTCCAGCATTGAATGTGAAAAACGGGACTTTTATTATTATATCCGGCTTTGCCTTCAATACAAGCATGGCTGTAAATCTAATTACCGGAGAAAGGATTGCACTCCCGGAGGAGATAAAAGGAAGGACCTATAAAATAGTGCAGTACACTAATGGCTGGGTGCTGTTCACGGAAGACAAGGCCTACTTAATGAATAATACCCGGTTTATAGAAATTACTTTAAAAGAGCGCAATAACACGAGTCATATATCACTATCAGGTTCTAAAAGGTACATACAGAGTAAATGGCTGTATGCTCTTATCCTATTTGTTGCAATGCTAGTTCTTATCTTACAGCGGCGTTTGAGGAGATAGGAGGAAGACTTTCCAGAGACAATATCAAACTGAACAAGTTTAATAAATCTTCATCCGACACATACATGTTGATGAAATCCGATGGGATGAGGTGGTGAATTTGGACAGGTATGTTCTCCTTATTAAGGCCCCGAGGGGCTACGATATTGAGCCTGTGAGGAGGGAGCTCAGGGAGTTTATAGAAAAGAGATACCCATCGCTCAAGGTCGAGGCTCACAGGTGCATAGGCCTCACAGCTGATACCGTAATTCTGTATCAGGGCGGAGTTGTTCTCATAAAGCGGAGGCACGAGCCGTTCAAAGACCACTGGGCCCTTCCGGGGGGCTTTGTTGAATATGGAGAAACCGTTGAGCAGGCTGCTTTGAGGGAGGCGAAGGAGGAGACAGGCCTTGATATAAAGCTGCTGAAGCTCGTCGGTGTGTATTCGGATCCGGGGAGAGACCCACGGGGGCACACTGTGACAGCGGCGTTTCTGGCGGAGGGGCATGGAAAGCTCAGAGGCGGGGATGATGCGAGTGAAGCCAGGGTTTTCCCCCTTGATGAGCTGAAGGATGTAAAGCTGGCTTTTGATCACAGGCGCATTGTTGAAGATGCCCTGAAGCTTCTGGGTGATCTGGATGATTGAAGGGGTGAAGTTCGGAGCCATAACCGTGAACGGAAAAACCTATGGGCATGATATTGTGATCTATCCGAGCGGGAGGATAGAGCGCCGGAAAAAGGAGATATCGAAGAGAAAGCACGGCACAAGCCACAAGCTCGATCCCGAGGAGCTGACGGAGTATCTCAGGGAAGATTTTGATGTGCTGGTCGTCGGGACAGGGATGTATGGGATGCTTTCGCTTCTCCCTGAGAGCCGGGCCCTCGTCGGGAACAGGGAGATTATCGAAAAGCCCACCCGCGATGCTGCGGAGCTGTTTAATGAGCTGAGGAAGGAGAAACGCGTCCTCGGAGTGTTTCATATAACATGCTGAGCCGCTGGTAGCTGGGTGTCAACCTCAACGTAACGCTCTACGTCTTCCCGATTGAGGAAGAGGAGGAGATTGACGTTAAGGCCGAGTGGGAGGAGCTAAAGGGAATTAATAGGGAGCTGGCGAGGGTTGATGAGAAGATCGGGGGATATTTGAGGGAGATTGGGTATTGAGGGGAACAAAAATGAACAATCCCAGTCCACTACCAATAGCTGAGAAAATTTCCGTTCAAAACATCTATGAAGCTCCAGAATTGAAGCCAATATTTGACGAGTTCCTAATAGAACTTCCTCCGGACATGTTAGAGCTTATTAAAGAATTCGCAGAGCATGCTCTTATGAACATTACTGGGATTAAGGGCAAATTAGAGCTTTCTATTGTTGTTGATGCCAATTCAGTAATTTCTCAGGCTATCAGTTACATGAAAAAAGGGAGAACACCACTGATTATAGAACTTTCCAAAACTCCATTTATCAAAATTTATGCTCCACCGTCTATCTATGATGAAACCATTTATGATGAGAAAAAGCTAGAAGAAATTGCAGAGAGACTTGCAAAGGAAAAGAAGAGTGCAGTAAACACTCTAAAAGAGAAGCTAAACGAGAAGATGGAAGAAATCCTGAATCATATCAAAATTATTACTCCAAAAGGATACGAGGAATATAAGAAAGCCAAGGAATTAGTTGGTTGGAGAGACCCCAAAGATGTGGATTATGTTTGGTTATACTTCTCAATAAACGCCCACGCTATCGTTTCATTTGACAAGGATATAACCAAGACTACAATTAGAACATGGAAGAACATGGGGCCGTTAAAACACGTTGAGGCTATTCTTCGTAAAGGCTCGCTTTCTTTTGTTGTTTCCTCTTGGGGAGGAAGTGCCGTCTTAGATTTTCTCTTTAAGATTGTTCTAGCCATAGTCAGTACAATTTTGGGAATGCTAAAGGTTATGTGGGAAGGTGTAAAGAGTATTATCGCATGGATTGGCAAGGGTATCCAAAATCTATCAGAAACTCAAGCATTGATCCTTTTTATGGCTCTTGGAGCTATCTTATATCGTTTTGGCAGAGAAATTAAAGAGTGGATAGAGAACTTGGTAAATAGTGTTATTGAATTCCTAAAGTCCATCAAGGACTTTATTTTGAGTCTTTTGGAGATAGCTCTAAACAACCCCTTAGCCAATGCTCTAAAAAGCCTGATAGAATACTCTGTGATCCTGATGGAACTCTACAAGGAAATTAACCTTAGGGATCTTGAGGGGAATGTTATCAAAGTGGGTGGTCTCAATGCAAGTTAAATCCAAGTTCAAGAAAACCCCCAATTGGTGAGATTCCGGAAGAATGGAGGGGTTGTGAGGCTTGGAGATGTTGCTAGTTCGCTCCAACATGATCTACCCTAAGTTGAAGGACTCTGACAGGCATCCGGTCATAAAAATGGATAGCATCTTAAACAGTATCTTCATGACCGTTGACAGAAAGCTCGGACTCCTCAGGCAGAGAAGGGAGAAGCTTGAAAGAGTGAAGCGCGGGCTGATGAAAGACCTGCTGAGTGGAAGAAGGAGGGTAAAATTAACTGGCTAAGGCAATTCCAACTATCACCAAGAACACACCAACAATCAAACGGTACGTCATCAGAAGTTCTGAAGCGAACAGTATGACCATACCCACCAATAAAACCACAAAACCAGCGTAGCCCTCCAGCACGCTAAGGAACCGTTTCAGAACGATAATGCCCACTGTTACCAGTATTCCCAACATCAAGAAGTTTGTGCCAACATCTATCACGGGTATCCCCGCTTAGGATGAGCTCCACAGGTCTATATAGACACCGTTTCCAAATCACTGAGTTTTCAGCCTCTTTTGTTTACCCATAAACAAATCAGCTTTTTCCACTCTTATCAGTTTATCCATAAACAAAAACCCTTTTATACTTCGTTAGTGTTTATCTATAAACGTGATAGCATGGGCAGGCTCGAAGACCTGAAGGCCAACATAAATGAGTACTTCAAGAGCGCCGAGCTTCTCTTCAAGCAGGGATTAAATAACGCCGCCTTTATGATGTACTTCAAGACCCTCGTGGCCATAGCTGACTACATTCTCTGGCGCGACCTGAGGACATTACCAGACAACCATGGGGAGAGGTTCAGACTCCTAAAGCCTCGCTATCCCGACCTCTACAACGTTTTGAACTACTACTTTCCCTATTACCGCGACACTTACACGAAAAGGATTGATGACAGGCTTCTGGTGGCGGTGAGAAACGATGTTATCGGACTTAAAGAAAAGGTTAAGTGAGATAGCGAAGGAGTTTGTCTCCAGAAACCCGGACGTCTGGGACGTCCTGCTCTACGGCTCCTCCGTGAAGGGGAATGAAAGGCCGAACGACATTGATATAGCCGTCATTCTCAAAAAAGGAAACCCTTTTGACGAGGCTTTCAGGTTTAAAAACCTCCTTGAGAAGGGAGGATTCTCACCAGAAGATATTGACGTGAAGGGCTTTCTTCTTGAAGAGTTTTTTGACGAGAACAATCTCGTCAGCCTCGCCCTCCTTGTCGAGGGTTACTCTTTAATAAGGGACAGATACCTCCATGAAGAAATCAACGCTGGTGGGTATTTCCTATTTCGATTTTCCTATTCATCCCTCCCCCAGAATGAGAAGATGCGCTTTCTCTACGCTTACAGAGGCAGAGGAAAAAATACTGGAGTGTTGCAGCAGACCGGTTCAGTGGAACTCGCTCCGGGGGTTGTTCTTGTGCCTGTTGAAGAGTTCTACAGGTTCAGGGAATTCCTCTCCCTCTGGCGCCTGGAGTACGAGTATGCGCCGGTGCTCGTGGGGGAGTTCAAGCGCGAAGTGGAGGTGGATTGGATGTTAAAAAGAAGCTGAGGCTTTTCTGGCTCCTTCTGGAGTGGAATGAGATATGGGAAAAGCTGAGGGAAGTTAAGATTTAGGGCAGACTGCACCCATCAGCTCATCCCAACCAGTATCCCTGTTATCACCATGCCCACAGCAGAGCTCACCGCATAGCCCGTGGCACCGTGCATGAACAGCAGAGGTGCTCCGACAATTCCGAAGAGAATCCCGACGATAATGAAAATCACTATTATATCCCCCATGTTTGTCTCTGGAATTCCAATTTCCTGACCTTTATAGCGGTAGAAGTAGTTCATGGCCGTCAGAGACGTCATCATCGGAAGTATGAAGGCGTGAGGTAGGAGATACAGGGCTTCTCCCCCATTGTAATGATGGGCTATGCCGATGACTGCGAGGGCTGTAGCTGAAGGGATGGCGCTCATTGTGATGGATTTGCTCAGTATGAAGGCCTTCTTCGTCAGGGGCAGTGTTCTCAGGAAGTCAAGCTCCTTACCGTCGATTTTTATGACAGGGTCTGCGCCTATTGATGAGAACCATCCGAGGCCGAATATGAGGCCCGTGGCGAGCATCGTGGAGAACTCCCCTCTGCTCAGAGCCATGAAAACCTGGGGCAGAACGAAATACACCGGAATCAGCAGACCCGCTATCATCGAGGACTTCCTGAAGACAACCTTGAAGTCCTTGAGCGTTAATGCCAGGACCTTTGGAAGCTTTCTGGCCTTGAACGCCCCCTTCTGAACGGCCGTAGAGCTCACCGTTGGCTCCACTATCTCTCCCCAGAGCTTTTTGAGCGTCAGGACATAGAGCATGCCGAAAAGGGTAGCATAAAGGGCCAGAAGTTCGAGGCTTTGGAGAGGGTCAAAGATTGAAGATGCTGAAAAGGGATAGGCGAAGGAGTATTTTACAAAAACCGGAGCGATGGTCTCTATGTGCTCCCTGACGTAGTTCTGCATGTAGTTCCCGACGTAGAAGATGCTCATAAAAAGGAGCACCCCTATGAGCTTGCCGAGGTTCTTCAATGCCCCGAACCGGCTCGTCCCTTCTGAAGTTCTGGCGCCGAAAACGGTGTATATAATAAGGCCGAGCGTGTGGCCGAGGAAAACCCCGACTACCGCCCACATGAGTGCCAGAATTCCTGCAGTTGGGTGGCGGAACAGGATTACAAAAACTACCGGGAGCATCATGGTAAATGCCGGTATGGTGTCGATGAGCAGCAGTTCGCTCAGGTAGAGAGACCCGACCTTAACCGGGAGGGCCTTCAGGGGCTCAAACAGGCCCATGGAGAGGGCATAGGAGGAGTTGACTGCGGTGATGTAGAGGGAAAAGATGAAGGGAATCATGGCATAGGAGGCAAACATCACACCGATCTGAAGCTCGTCCTTGGCGAAGGCGACACCTCCGGCGAGCATGAGACCGAGGAAGAAGAACGTGCCCGCCTGTATTCCGACACCGCGCTTTATGCTCGTGGCATTTTTGAGCTGGCTCTTGAATTTCCTCTCGTCATTTGCTATCATGGGATTTCTCCTTACTATCTGATAGTGAAGCTCCCTGTAGAGGATTTTTACAATCTCGAACATGCTACCACCTAAAGGCTCTCCTTCAGTGCCTGAATAACGGTGTAGATTTCATCCTTGCTCTCCGTGAGCTTGAGGAAAACGTCTTCGAGACTCTCCTCGTGGGCAAACTCCTTCAGCTCATCAACCGTTCCCTCTGCTATTATCTCGCCGTTGTAGATAACACCAACGCGGTCGCAGATCATCTCGGCAAGCTGGAGCACGTGGGTTGAGAAAACAATGCTTCTCCCCTCCGATTTGAACTCAAGGAGGAGCTCTCTCAGTATTCTGGCGCTCTTAGGGTCGAGGCCGTTCATGGATTCGTCCATTATGAGAACTCGGGGGTCATGGAGCAGGGCTGAAATCAGGGAAATCTTCTGCTTTGTTCCAAAGCTGAGGGAGCCTATATATTTATGGAGGTAGCCCTTCAGCTCAAAAGCCTCAACGAGGCGGTTTACCCTCTCCTCAAGCTTCTCTGCAGGGATATTCCGTATGCTGCCTATGAAGTTGAAGAACTCAACGGGTGTCAGACTTTCGTAGAGAACCGGCGTTTCAGGGACATATCCGACAATCTCCTTCACTTTCAGAGGGTCTCTGCCTGCATCGATGCCATCAACCAGAACTCTCCCTGCGGTTGGCTTCAGTATTCCTGCCAGAATTTTCATGGTGGTGCTCTTCCCGCTCCCGTTCGGCCCGAGAAGGCCGTAAATCTCGCCATCATGAACCTTAAAGCTTATTCCATTAACCGCCCGCGTGACGCCGAAGGTTTTGGCCAGATTCTCAACCTCAATCATCCAACTCACCTTGATTAAACGAAAAACATTCTGCTTAATAAATCTTGCTGCGTGGTGGAGTGGTTCTCCATCCGGGGAGAATCAAGCTTAAATACATGTGATGCAAAATATCTACCGGGCTGATTTGATGGACACTACAGTTTCTCCGGGAGTAGATGAACACACCGATTACAATCGTGGCTATGAGATGCCTGTGGTCATCGGAGATTGGAGGCAGCACTTTTAGGAGGTGAAATATTGCACGCCCTAGTGTTTCACGGCAACCTGCAGTATGCGGAGATTCCAAAGGGTGAAATTTCCAAAGTGATTGAAAAATCATACCTCCCAACGATAAGGGGGCTTTTGAAAAGCGAGATTCCATTTGCTTTGAATATAACCGGCTTTTCCCTTCAATTCCTGCCGCAGGAGCTTATAAATACCGTTAAAGAGGGGATTGAAAGCGCACTAATCGAAATAACCGGCACCGCATATACCCACGCAATCCTTCCGCTTCTGTCACTAGATAGGGTCGAAGCCCAGGTGATGAAAGACAGGACACTAAAAGAGGAGATTTTTGAGGTCTCTCCTAAGACCTTCTGGCTTCCTGAACTGGCCTATGACCCGATAATTCCTGCGATTTTAAAGGACTGTGGCTATGAGGAGGTGTTCATTGATGGTGAAGCTCTGCTCTTTTCAGATCACCTGAACTCTGAGATAAAGCCAATAAAGCCGCTCTATCCACACTTAATCAAAGCACAAAGAGGAGAAGGTCTCCTTTACCTCAACTATCTGCGGGGTCTTGGAGAGCTTAAAAAAGCTCTGAAGCTCACTTTTGGCGGAAAGGTTACCCTTAAAGCGGTTAAAAATATGGTGGCCATACCTGTGTGGGTGGCCGTAAACACAACCGTCATGCTTGGAATTGGTGCTTTCCCTCTGATGGGCGGTAAGAAAGCTGCAAAGTGGCTTAGAGGGATGGATAACATTCTCCTTTACGGCACGGATATAGAGTTCTTCGGATACCGTGACCTGGCGGGCCATACCCTTGAGGTAGGAAAGATTGTGGAGCTCATAGAGGAGCTCAACACCAGAATCGTTCTCCCGAGCAGGCTGAAGCACAGTGGAAAGGAGTTTTACTTAAGGACTTCGAGCTGGGCGCCCGATAAGAGTCTTAATATCTGGATCAAAGACGAAGGTAACCGCAGGCTGAACATGCTCTCCTATGACCTGAAAGGCGAAAACGCATTTCTGGCTGAGAACAGCGATGCCCGTGGGTGGGAGCCTCTGGCAGAGCGCAGACTGGATGCCTTTAGAGCTGTTTACAAAGCCTGGAGGGGTGAGAAGTGAAAAATTTAAGGCGCAGAGCATCGATTGTTTTGCTGATTCTGATGGCCGCTTTTTTGATGGCGGATCAAAATCTTCTACCTCCCAACTATCAGCAGATTATGGCCGAGTTCGGTATAAGCGAAACTCAAATGGGCCTCGTTTCGACGATTTTCGTTGCCACAAGTGCTTTGATAACCCTGCTCTGGGGTTTTCTATCGGACATTAAGAAGAGAAAGCAGCTTCTGGTGGTTGGCGTCCTTTTAGGGGAAATTCCATGTTTTTTAACGGCCTTCGTCCAGAGCTATCCCCAGCTTCTGCTCATGCGACTCTTCACGGGCATTGGAGTTGGCTCAATAATCCCCATAGGCTATTCCCTGATAGCGGATATGTTTGAGGAGGAGCACAGGGGAAAGGGATACGCATATATACAAACAGCCTTTGGCTTTGGAACGCTTTTCGGTATGGTTATAGCAGGACTGATCGCGAGCTGGAGGCCGCCTTTTATAATAGCTTCCGTCCCGAACTTTATCCTTGCACCTATGTTCTATTTAATAGCAGAAGAGCCAAAGCGCGGTCAGAGCGAAAAGGAGCTTAAAGAAGTCCTTGAAAAAGGCTATGAATACGTGTATCGCTTGAGCTGGGATGCTGTAAAGAAGTCCTTCCGGACGAGAACGAACATATTAATATTCCTCCAGGGCCTCTTTGGCACGGTTCCGTGGGGAGTGCTCATGTATTGGCTCGTCTCGTTCCTCATGGTCTCAAGGGGCATGGCCAAAGACACCGCCACATTTGTCCTCTTGATCCTCGGGATGGCGACAGTCATAGGAACGCTCTTCGGTGGATTCGTTGGAGACTACTTCGAAAGGAAGATGAGGGGAGGAAGGGCGGTAGCAACCGGATTGGCAATATTCCTGGGCATGCTCGCCGCTTTGGGGATAGTGCTCTACCCCCTGCCGAGTGAGCTCACCGTTAGGGGATGGATTGCTCTGACGGTGTATTCGTTCCTCTTTCTCCAGCTCGTGACGTTCGCAGGCCCCAATGTAACCGCAATAATCTCTCAGGTCAATCTCCCCGAGGACAGAGGAACAGTTTTCGGAATCTTCAACATCATAGACAACGTTGGAAAAGCCTTTGGGCCGTTGTTGGGCGGTATTTTAATAGAGACCCTGAGGAGTGCGGGCTATACAAATGCGCTCGCCTATGAGTATGCCATTATAATAGGCTCGCTCTTCTGGCTGCCCTGTGCGCTCGTGTGGATTTGGATAAGAAAGCAGTACCCTGAAGATAGGGGAAACATTGGAGAAATCTTGAGAAAGAGAGCGGAAGAAATTCTGAGGAGGGAGGTGCATGATGCCTTTTGAGATGCTGAACAAGATGCTGGGAAGTTTAGATAACATGGATGCCCTCAAGGCTCTAATACAGAGGTTCTTTGGTATAGACTTCGATGATCCGTTTAGAGACGTTAAAAAGGTTCTCTGCGTTCAGCCGCATCCAGATGACTGCGAAGTGGCAATTGGAGGGATACTGGCAAAGCTCTACCTTGAAGGGAAGGACATAGTTTACCTAACGCTGACCGACGGCTCCATGGGGAGCCATGATATAAGCTTGGAGCCAAATATTCTCGCAGAAATTAGGAAGGAGGAACAGGAGAGAGCCGCAGGGATAATCGGCGTAAAAAAACTTGCATGGCTTGATTATACTGACACGGAGCTTCCATACTCCCCTGAAGTGCGGAACAAAATAATAAGCACGATTAGAGAGGAGAGGCCAGATGTCGTTTTGGCCCCAGATCCATGGCTTCCCTACGAGGTTCACCCCGATCACAGAAACGCAGGCCTTTTGGCAATGGAAGCGGCGTTCTTCGCGTCTTTCCCGCATATAAACAAAAGCGACCTGGAGAAGGGCTTAAAACCTCACGATGTCCCCCTGGTCGGGCTTTATTACACGGCAAGGCCCAACTATATTGAGGATATAACGGACGTATTCGAGGTCAAGCTCAAAGCTCTAAAGGAGCACAAAAGTCAGTTCGAGACCAACTGGCAGCAGTGGGAGATTTTCTTTAAATCTGTGGCTCTGTTCTACGGCAAAAGGATAAATGTGATGTACGGGGAAGGACTTAAAATCCTTCCAAAAATGCTCCTTCACATCACTCCCTTTGCGGAGGTGCTCTGATGAGGATAGCCTTCATCGGTGCGGGGAGCATCTTCACCCCTCTGGCCCTCTATACGGTGGCGAACAGCGATATACTGGCCAATGCAGAAATATACCTCATTGATGTGGATGCAGAAAGATTGAAGTTTATTGAAGCTGTGGGGAGAAAAATAGGCAGGATTTTCAAGAGGGAGCTTAAAATTCAGGCATTCACAGATGTGGAAAGCCTCCGGAATGTGGGCATTGACTGTGCTGTTATATCCGTCGAGAAAGAGCGCTACAACCGCTGGCGCCTGGATTTTGAAATCCCCCATAAATACGGCATAAAGCAGGTTTTGGGAGAGAACGGAGGTTTAGGCGGTCTGAGCCACACTTTGAGGGTCGTCCCACTGGTTTTAAGCATTGCCAGAGTTATTGAGGACATAAACAGAGATGCCCATACATTTATCTACTCAAACCCGGAGCCGAGGGTTGCCTATGCTGTGAACAGCTACACAAAGCTGAAAAACGTTTATGGTCTTTGCACCGGCTATCTTGAGAGAAGAGAAACCCTGGCACAGCTCTTAAAGGTGGGGGAGGATGAGATAACCTTTACTGCCGCCGGCCTCAACCACTTCACATGGCTCAGAGAGCTCAATGTTAAAGGGGAGGACGGTTATACGATCCTGGATGAAGCCCTGAAGAAGAATTCCTCCTTTGAACCTCTTTCACGGCTCCTCTATAGAGTCTATGGCCTCCTTCCATCGCCGAGCGACAATCACGTAGGCGAATATCTGCCCTTCGCCTGGGAGCTGGTGCCCGAAGAAAAGAGGGGCTTAAATTGGATTGAACGGACGAAAAAGGAGGGGGAGGAACTTAGAAGGCTTTTGAGGCTGTTCTTAAAGGGGCTGGTGCCAAAGTTTGCTTTCAGCAGGTTCATCAGGAACCCCGATATTGCAATGAGCATCCTCGAAGGGCTTGAAGGAAAGAAAAAGCTTCAGGAGGCGGTAAATGTTCCTAATGAGGGTCATATAAAGGGCATCCCAGAGGGCACCATAGTTGAAGTTCCGGCTAAAGTTTCACCCAAGGGAGTAAAGCCCCTTAAAGTTGGCCTCCCGAGGGAGATAACGGCTTTATTGAGAACGCAGGCGGAGATACAGAGGCTTTCAGCGGAGGCTGCGGCTGAAGGCGATGTAGAGAAGGTGGTGAAGGCAGTCCTCCTCGACCCGGTTGTGCATGATGCAGAGGCAGGGCTAAAGGCCATGGCCGAGCTGATGGAGGCTCATTTGGACATGCTACCCCAGTTTGAGAGGGGGGATGTGGAGGCAGTAGGCGCCTTATTGTGATGCTATGTCATTCAACCCATACTTTTCAATCAGCCCATCGCGTATCTTCCCGCTCTTTGCAATTTCCCCGTAGACATAAGCGCTCTTTCTGGGCTTCCTCTCGAAGGTCTCATAGTCCACCTCGATCAGGCCGAACCTTGGCCTGAAGCCCTCCGCCCACTCGAAGTTGTCCATGAGCGACCAGTAGAAGTAGCCCCTGACGTCGCAGCCATCTTTTAGGGCCTTATGGACATACTGGAGGTGCTGGATTATGAACTCTATACGCCACTCATCGTCAAGCGTCGCTATGCCGTTTTCGGTTACGTAGATGGGCTTTTTATAGCGGCTCTGAACATTCATCAGCACTTCATAGAGGCCCTTCGGATAGATACTCCAGCCCATTAACGTCTTGCGCTCGCTTAAATCGGCCAGTTTGGCTTCAAAGAAGAGCTTCAGAGGGTTCCAGCTGTGTCTGACCTCTGATGCTGTGTAATAATTAACTCCGATGAAGTCTGCATCGCTTTCTGGAACTTTATAGGTTCTCAGAGGGCTCTTCACTCTTCCGCTCCAGATCGCATCGAGGAAGTTCCAGTTGAAGAGGTTATCCACTTTATCCCTCGCTTTTCTGTCACGCTCACTTTCGCCTGCAGGAATGAAAACCGGGATGTTCTTGACGATTCCAACTTTGAAGTTTTGTCCCTTCAAGATTTCATACGCCATAGCGTGGGCTTTAAGCAGGTTTGCCTCGACCTTTCCGGCCTTTAGAGGGTTTTTAATGAAGGGAGGCCACTCCCCTGTCATGTAGCCCATCATAACATAGACCATGGGCTCGTTGAAAGTCGCAATCAGCTCGGCACCTTCCACACTCTCGGCCACTGCTTTTACATATCTCTCCCAGTATCTCAGGTTTTCCTCCTTTGCAAAGCCTCCTTTCTTCATGAACCACAGCGGGCTCGTAAAGTGGTGGAGCGTTACCATTGGGGTGATACCCCTCTCGTTGAGCAGGTCTATGATTTCCTGATACCTCTGGAGGGCATTTTTGTTAAGCTCGTTCTCTTTTGGAAATATGCGGCTCCACTCGATTGAGAAGCGATAGGCGCTGTAGCCGAGGGCGGCCATGAGCTCAATATCCTCTCTGTAGAGCTCCCAGTGGTTGCAGGCCTTTCCGGACTTGTATTTTAGCCTTCCCTCCTGCTCGTAGAACCACCAGTCGTTGAAGATGTTGTTTCCTTCAATTTGATGGGAGGAAGTTGCGGTGCCAAAGAGAAATGACTCCAGGAATTCTATCATTTTGCTCCCCTCTGTTTGTTGACAATGCATGTATTTAACATCTTCTCCACGGCTCCCGGAGCTTCAGATAATTGGTAACAGCTGATTACTTATATGCAGCCGGGTGGGATATAGGCATTATAGAAAGACGCATGGCTATTTCAAACTTTTCTTTTTTGAGGCTTTCACTAAATTAAAGGGTGGTGAGCATATTGAGGAAGTACAAGGTTATATTAGCCGCCATGATAGCCCTGCTTTTGCTGTCCTCCCTGGTGCAAGCCCACTTTGATTCCCCGGGCCCTCCTGCAATTCATGTGAGCGTTTACCTCCTCGGTGTTTCTCTTACTGAAGATATGGACGATGGATGGAATGGTTACGCTGACATTATAGGGAAGTACAAGGTAACTCACAATGGCCATGAGAACAAGGCCGGAAAAATTGCCATGATATACTACGACTGGGACACCCTGAAGGGAAAAATGGGTTATGTCCCCAGGAGACTGCTCTACAGCCATAATGAGTGCTCTCCCGTCAATGAGATAACCGTTGACGTGGACTTGGAGGAGTACAACTCTGTTTTCAAGAACGGGAAGATAGGCTCCGGATCAATAAGAGTTACAAAGCCCGGGAAGTACACGATAAACGCCGGAAAGGGAAAGGTTCTCATAGAGGTTAAAACAACACCTGCAGTTCTTTACTCTGAAAGCTGCTCCTACTTTTACGATCAGCCCGACAGCTATGCCAGCAGCCTTGTTTCGAGTTCCGGCGGCTACATCTATGACTGGCAGCTTGCAAACATGATGAAGATGTGGATTGCCAACAGGACGGGCTATGCAAACATGGTGTTTATATTCAACCAGTGCTTCGCTGGAGGGATGATTGACGACCTCAAAGGGAAGCTGAAAGGAACGGGAGACGCAGCATTTTTCGGCGCATCAAAGCATGATGAGTCCTCATGGGGCCTGATAGATACCTACAACCCCGATTCATGGCCCGATATAAAAAAGAAGGGGTTCAAACGGCCGGAAGATTACTATGCCAAGGAGATTGGAGAGGAGCTGGAAAAGACGGGAGAGGATGCCCCGACGATGAAAGAGATGGCGAAGAGGGCCGAACAGCAGGACATACGCGGCCCTTACAGCTCAAAGTTTAAGGAACATCCCCAGTACACATCAATAGGGAATGGGGATAACGTCAAGATAGGCAAAAAAGCGGACGGCTCCGATGTCAAAAGCAAGCACGCCATACTGTTCGCGGGAAACGCTAACGCAAAGAGGCACTGGAACGATCTTGACAGGGCATACAAAGCGCTTAGGAAGCAGGGCTTCACGGATGGGGATATGATAGTCCTTGCCGGTAATGGAAAAACGATGCACAACGGCACAAGTGTGCCGGGCTATGTTGATGGCCCCGGGACAAAGAAGGCACTCTATGAAGCGATAGTCAATGTGAGCAAAAAGATGAATAAAAATGAACAGCTCATATTCTGGGCCTCCGACCACGGGAACAGGGAAAGGATAGAGCTGTCTGTGCTAAAGGACATTCTCGACCCTGTGGAAATGCCGGTTCCTCCAAAGAAAACTGCAAAAAGTCCCAAACAGGTATCGTGGGATCTGGACGAGGAGTTTTTGAAAGCGATGGAGCTCGACCCGGACAACCAGCCCTACGTGAGCATACTCATTGAGGCGACTCCTGAGATTGTCGAATACGGTGAGTATTTTCTCAGGAACATAAAGCTTTACGTAAATGGAAATGAGCTTGAACTGGGAGCAGTTGAGCCCATCATTGCATATGATGAGGAGCCTGATCTTGACGCCTACGAGCTCGTGTACCCTGTTGATGAAAGCGCCCTGGGCCGAGAAAACCTCATTGAAGTGGGATGGGGAGGAAATCCCGATGAATTCCTCAAGTACCGCATAGTGGGGCTCGTGATAAGCACAGGGGGAATAGACCAGAGGACGTTTGAACCTGAAGGGATTGAGGAAGCAGGTAAAGAAAAACCACTCTTTGAGCTTCTAAGGGAATATGTGCCTGTATACAACGAAAATGTGGATAATCTGCCCGGATTTATCAAGAGAATATCCGGAAATGAGAGGATAGACCTTGAGATAGCACTTGAGAACGGAAGCACACTCAGGATAGGTGTTGTTACTGAAGATGGCCACATAACGGAGTTTTCAAAAGGCAGAATTTCAGAGCCGACGATGAAAGCATGGACAGAAGAGGAGGTCGCGAGGAGGATTATAAACTCGGAAGACCCCATGAGCACGGGAATAAACGCCCTGAAGATGGGCGAGATAAAGTACAGCGGCGTCGGCTTCAGGAAGTCCCTAAAGGTCTTCGCTGTGAAGATAGTCATAAAGGTGTACCGGGTTGTGGAGGTCATAGGGGACATCTTCGGCTGATTTTTTCTTTTTCACCGAAAGGAAATTTTGGAAGTATGCATATGGATTCTCATGGCAAAACTCCTAAATACCACCTGCCCCAACATCAGACCATGAGAATCCTCCTCGTAACAGGAAGGCTCGCCGAACCGCTGGTGAGAAAATACGGTAGGGGCTGTGATGTCTTTGTGAGTCCTGTTAGCGTTGCCGCTTTTTTAACGCCGAAGCTTATCGTCCGTTACCTTAAAAGAGCCGGCATAGAAAGCGAGGATTACGACCTGATTCTAATTCCGGGTCTGGTCAGGGGTTCGGCGCAGTTGATTGAGGATGAACTCGGCATTCCAGCCTTCAAGGGGCCGAGGTATGCCTTTGACCTGCCTCAGGTTCTGCAGGCATTGAATGAAGGCTTCAAGCTGAGCAGAGAAGCCCCGGCTGATGATCTCTTCCATAAAGATGCGCTCAAAAAAGTCGAGGACATCAAAAACAAGACAAGAAACAGAGATTACATTGAAAAAGCTCTCAAAAAGCCCCACAATTTCCTGATCGGAAACCTGCCTGTGGGCTTTGATTTCCCCCACAGGATTCTGGCCGAGGTTGTGGATGCACCGAGGATGGGCGTCGAAGGAACTGTAGCGAGGGCGGAGTATTATCTGAAGAGCGGTGCTGACATCATAGACATCGGCATGGTGAGCGGCGAGATGAATCTGGACTTTGTCGAGCTGCTCCCTGAAATCAGGGATGGCCTCAAAGAGAAAGGATACAACCCTCCGATAAGCTTTGATTCCCTGAACCCGGAAGAAATTGAGAGGGCCCTCGACTATGGGGACCTGTTCCTCAGCATTGATGAGAGCAACGCTGAAGGGCTCGTTACCGAAAAACCGGTCGTTCTGATACCTACAAACCAGAAAAAGGGCTTTTTCCCAAAAAAACCTATGGAAAGGGTATTATTTCTTGAAAAACTTAAGGAAAGGGCAATTGATCTGGGCTACAGAAGGATAATCCCTGACCTCATCCTCGAGCACATCCCGAATCTGGCGCGTTCCATAACAGCCTTCCAGCTCTACCGCGAGAGAAATCCGGAGGATGTGCTTCTGGCGGGAGCTGGAAACGTTGTCGAGATGATTGACGCTGACAGCGTTGGAATCAATGCCGTTCTGGCGGGGTTTGCCAGAGAACTGAAGATCTCCCTCCTTTTAACCACGGAGGTAAGCCCGAAGTGCCGCGGGAGTGTCAGGGAGCTGAGGAGAGCCCTCGACATGATGCTCTTTGACATGCCCAAGGACCTGGGTTTTGACCTGCTGATTCTGAAGGAGAAGAGGAGCGAAAATGTTGAGTATGAAGTTAACTCTCCCGTAGTTGAAGCCCGGAAAAAGGAACCCCTGCTGGAGGAGATTTACTTCAGGATTTTCACAAAAAACGGGAAAATATGGGTGATTGGCCACAGAGGCACTGAGCAGGTTCTGACGGTGAAGGGGGAGGAGCCAAATGCAATAATTGATACGATTCTGGAGCATTTCAAAATCTCGCCGAGGCATGCCTTTTACCTCGGAAGGGAGCTTGAAAGGGCTAGAACTGCGCTGAGGCTCGGACGCTCTTATGTTCAGGAGGTTGAGCTGTTTAAGGACTTTTATGGGGTATTGAAGGAAGGATAGAGTTGAACCAAGCGGATTTTTCATTAAGAGTTTATGCAGGGATTCACTCCTCCAAAAAAGGAATATCAGGCTTTTTGAACATCCTGTCCAACTTGGCCCTTCTCGTGCTAACCTTCATGAGCAGCCCACTGATTCTCTCGTCCTCGGGGTGCTTCCTTCTGAGGCTCACGAGTATTCCCTCCGCAAAGCCGAGCAGTGAAACCTCGATGAATTCCTTCCCCTTCTTGCTCTCCAGCCCCTCACTCATCCTGATGAACGCTTCTATCTCCGCCACGAGCCTTTTTTCTCCAAGCTCCTCGCAGAGAGCCCTAAGCTCGTTTATTTCCGGAATCTCCATAAGCCCACCTCCCGGGATTCAGTCCAAAGAACTCACGGGTGTTTTTCTCGGTTGCCCTCTCAACTTCTTCAAAGCTCATGCCTTTAAGCTTTGCCACCTCCTCTATGACGACCCTCACATAGTCAGGTCTGTTTCTCCGCCCCGGAAAGGGGCTCATGTAAGGCGCGTCCGTCTCGACGAGAATCTCATCCACCTCAAGAACTTCCGCGGCGGCCCTGACTTCAGGTATGAAGGCTATGCCCGTGCTTATCCCCACGGGATGGCCGTTCAGGGCTATTTCCTTTGCCAGTCTTGGGCTCCCTGAGAAGGAATGGAAGTATGCCCTGACCCCCGCCCTCTGCACGAGCTTGAAGGCCTCGGCCTCCGCCTCACGGGCGTGTATGACCACCGGGAGCTTCAGCTCCACAGCGAGCTCAAGGAAGTGCCTGAAAATCTGCCTCTGATTTTCCCTCTGTCTTTCATTTTCAGCGTAGTGGTAGTCAAGGCCGATCTCTCCAATGGCAACTATCTCATCCCTGTGAGTCCGTATGAACTCCTCGACCTTCCTGACCTTCTCCCAGTTGCCCCTCCGGGCTTCGTTTGGGTGGTAGCCGAGTGTGGGGAAGATGAAGCCGAAGTAGGGCTTTAGGAGCTCCCAGCTCTTCCATACGTGGGTTTTTCTGTATTCGGTCATTGAATCAACGACTGCCTTCAGCTCCTTCCTGCATTCCTCTATAACCTGCGGAAAATCTTTTCTGTAAAACTCGAAGTGCGCGTGAGCATCTATCATGTTTGTGTTGATGTGCCTCCAACAGAAAAGCTTTTCTGCTGTTTAACATAAGTTACATATAGTGAATAAAATGTCACAGCTCAACGGATATCTTGACAAAATTATAGAGGAGCTTAAGGGTAAGTCCCCAAAGGAAATCCTCAGCTATGCAATTTTCAATGAAGCTGAGGAGGTTAGATACTACGATGAGCTTGCCTCGAAGGCAAAAAAGGAGAGCGTCAAGCTCCTTTTCCTCAGGATGAGCGAGACCAGCCAG
>WAPO01000177.1 GCA_015520705.1 Thermococcus sp.
AATAAAGTTGATTTCGCCGGGGCTCTTCGGAAACCCTGCGGCTTTAGTAGTGTGCTGTATTAACAAGGAGCGTGCTGAGAGGGGGGGTAAGTTTGGTGAAACTATGGCTTTGATGGATGTTTCGATGGCGGCTCAGAATATGATGTTGGCTGCTTACTCGTTGGGAGTTGGTTCTTGTCCTGTAGTGTCTTTTAATAAAATTGCATTGAGAGAATTGTTGGGCATTCCTGAGTTTGTTGAGCCGGTTTTGATTTTGAGTTTTGGTTATCCTGAATTCTGGCCTAAACCTCCGAGGAGGAGGCCTTTGAAGGAGGTGGTTCACGTTGAGGAGTATGGAGAGCATTTTGAATGACAAGCATTTTCAACTCTTGGCCTTCTTAATCACAAGTGCTAGAGGCTGCATTGATGAGCCAAAACTTTACGGCCCACTAAGATTACTCGACGCCGCAACCAAATTAATCGAAATCATGGAAAAAGAGGGTAAGTGCGATGAGGATATTCTGAAACTCAAGGAGCTCATTGAGGAGAGCATTGACACTCTAATGTATGACGAAGAAGCATTCATAGAATCCCTGGATGAGCTCACAAAAAAACTTGCAAAAATTATCAGAAAGCAGAAAACTTAATGTGCCTTTTACATAATTTTTGTTGAAGGTGGTGCACTATGGTGAGCAAAGAAGAAAAGGCCCTTCAGTGGAGCAGGGAGGATATCGCATTTTGGAAGGAGATGAGCAAAGGTGAGCTGAGCGATCTTGATGTGAAGATTTTCCTTGCACTTAGAGAAAACGGAAGGCTTCCTGATACAGAGCTTGCCAGAATAACCGGGGTTTCTGTTCCAACAGCGAGGAGGCACAGGATAAGCCTTCAGGAGAGAGGTTATATCCAGATCATGGCGCTCTTCATCTTTGAGGAGTTCGGACTGGCCTCGGCAGATGTTATTCTTAAGTTTAGGGAAGAAGCCACGAAGGATGAGATAGAGGCATTCATCAGGGAGGCCATAGATAATAAGAAAATCTTTGAGATTGATGAATATCTCGGAGAATACGATATAGTCCTGAAGTTCTTTGATAAAGACTTTAAAGAGCTTAAAAAGACTGTTGATGACTTCCTTGAGGGTAGGGATATAATCCAGAAAAAGCTGATACTGCCCGCCGTCTCAAGCCCGAAGCTCTTCACAAAGCGCATGAAATACAAGCATGTCTGAGAGGCAAGGTCTAAATACATAAACGCCGTAGATATCAATGGTGAAGGTTGGATGTTTGAGAAGATTTTGTTTCCGACAGATTTTTCGGAGGTTTCCCTCTATGCCCTCAGAGAGTGCATCCCAAAGCTCTTTGAAATGGGAGCTAAAAAGCTGTATCTCCTCCATGTGGTTGATATAACCGCCACGGATATTCAGGCAATTGAGCTTGCGAAGATAGACGAGGAGGAAGTTAAGAAACTGGCGGAAGAGCTCAGGAAAAAGGGCATAGATGTCGAACCGGTTGTTAAACTCGGCATTCCCTCGATAGAGATCGAGGAGCTTGCGAAGGATGAGGATATTGACTTAACTGTTATTCCCTCGAAGGGGGAAAATATCTGGAGGCAGATGTTCCTTGGAAGCACGGCATCGAACCTTGCAAGAACAACAAAGAAGCCTGTTCTTCTCGTGAAGTGCGATATTGTGGAAGGGGAGATAAGGTTCTCTATCCCGCCGGAGAGAATGTTCGAGAGACCCCTTATAGCTCTTGATTTCTCGGAATGCTCGGAAAACATTATCAGAGCGGTTAAGAAGTTTGAAGAGTTGCCTGCCGGAGGGATTCTCCTCCACTCCATAGACTACGGCAGCATCGATGAACTTGAGGAAAACATGAGGAAAGCGAAGGAACTCCTGGAGAGGTATTCCTCAACGCTTGCATTCCCTGTTGAGAAGGAAATTCTGACAGGGCCGGCCTCTCAGGCGATTCTCGGGGTCTCCATGAGCAAGAACGCAACCCTCATCGTCATGGGAAAAAAGGGCAGAAGTGTTTTAAGTGATCTGCTTCTCGGAAGCACGGCGGAGAGAGTTATCAGGGATTCAAAGCTCCCTGTGCTCTTAATACCATGTAAATAACCTCAGACTGGAACGGCTTCCACATCAAATTCGGTAGCTACCCTGTTGCCATCATCGGTTGTTTTATCTTTTAATTTTGGCTTTAAAAATATTCCTCATTCCCTTTTGCTTTCCCCTGTCATGACGGCAGATGCTATCATATGTGCCAGCCGCAAAGGCTCAGGTATCAGAGATGACTTCTGGGTGATTTTTATAATCTCCTCGGCCTGCTCGGGAGGTATATTGACAGCCTGATAGTAGAGCCTTCCCGGAATCATTTCAAATATCTCGCCGGCTTTTTTCAGGAGCTCAATCCTCTCACGCCAGTCCGGGAAGTGCTTTCTCAGGGCATCTTCCATTGCCTTCTGATCAGGCTTTTTCCGGATAACCACCACAACAGGAAGCCCCGTCTCCCTGCTGAGCCTTTGAATATCAACTATGTTGAATCCGGCGTAGGTAATTCCCTTGAGCATTATCACCCTCAGGTCTTCAAAACGGGAGCTCAGGATGGAGTCAATCATTTTGTCAGTTGCATCCCTGCCATCCACAGTTATCCAGCGTGAAAGAACCCCCACGACATCCTGTGAGCCCTTCATAACGACTCCTATGAGAATGGTTCTCCCTCTCCCCTTGAACCTGAACGTCCCGTCGTCAAACCCGACAACTCTGATCTGGTTTTTTACTTTTCTTATCATGGCAGAACCTCTAGGAGCCAGTTGAGGTACTCGGAGCTAACGTGGTCGACATCAACTCTGATTATTGCCGGAACTTCGTAGGGATGCAACTCCCTGAGTCTTTCCTTCAGAGTTTTCCACAGCTCGACCTTGGTTTTCAGAAGAGCCCCTACCTCATCATCTTCCTCTATGCTGCCCTTCCACCAATAAAACGCTTTATGCTCCCTCAGATTTGCACAGGCAACCAGTTTCTCTTCAAGGAGCTTTTTGACGGCTTTTTCCGCACTTTCCCAGTCCGGGAATGTTGTGTATACCAGCACCATATCGCCCATTATCGTCACCGGTAGACTCTCTCAAAGATAAGCTTAAATTCCTTATGCCCAAAAATATAATGGGGGGAATATGGGGATAGTAAGGGCTCACCTCATAATCCACGGCAGAGTTCAGGGCGTGGGTTTCAGGTGGAGCATGCAGCGTGAGGCCAGAAAGCTTGGTGTAAACGGATGGGTTAGGAATCTGCCGAATGGGAAGGTCGAGGCTGTCATTGAAGGAGAAAGGGAACGGGTGGAGGCTCTAATAGGATGGGCCTATCAGGGCCCGCTGCTCGCAAGGGTCACGAGGGTTGAGGTGAAGTGGGAAGAACCAAAAGGGGAGAGGGGCTTCAGAGTAACTGGCTGAGCTATGCCTCCATCTTTTCAATGAGAACCCTCTTGGGGCAGTATTTAACCTCGCAGTAGGTGCATACGTATCTTTCTTTATCCTTCTCAGGCGTGTGCAGGATCAGCTTTTTAAACCCTGGGAGGTCCTTTATTTTAACAAAGACTTCCACGGGCAGGGTTCCATCTATAACCACGTATGCTCTGCTCTCCTCCCGTCTCAGGTTTCTGCTGAATATCTCCATTACAGAGACGCCGTTAGTGCCCAGCAGAGTTAAAACCTCTGAAATGGCCTGTGTATAGTGCTCCTTCTCCAGCTCAAGCTCCAGAACCTCCCAGCCCATTATGGGGGCGACATCAATCAGGCTGGGCAGGGGATTGAGCTTCTCAAATATGAGCTTCAGGGGGTATGTCTTTTCGATGTAATCAATCGTGTGATATATTATCTTCCGGTTGACCCCTATAATCCGGGAAAGCTCGCTGATGGGAACCTCAACATTTCTCAGATATATCCTGCCTTTCTTCACGCTGAGCCCGTTTTCAAAAAGGAACTCCGCAACCTTCCTTCTTGCCGGGTAGTTCTTGAAGTATGCCTCAAGTATAAGCATCATTTTTGGTCACCTCTTATACAGAACTGGGTAAAAATGGATATTTAAGCTTTTCCCCTGTTCAGAGAAAAATTTAAAGTTCCCGCCTATATACCTGAATCTTAAGGGTGATGCTGATGGCTGTGCTTGACGTTGTTGGAATCGGAAATCTCAATTACGACATCATCATGCTTGTGGAGAGATTCCCGGAGTTTCATGAGAAGATTCAGGCTAGAGATGCATTTTTCGGTCTTGGGGGGGCAGCCGCCAACACGATTTCATGGCTCGCCCACATGGGGCTGAGGACGGGTTTTATCGGTGCGGTTGGAGAGGATGAGATAGGGGAAGCCCACATAGCATATTTCAAAAAGATCGGCGTTGATACCGCGGGAATCAGGGTGAAAGACACGCATTCCGGGATGGCCCTCGTGATGATAAAGGGGGATGACAAGAGGATAGTTAAGTTTCCTGGTGCCAATGCGCTCAAAGAGATTGATTTTGAATACCTAAAGAAAGCAAAACATGTCCATCTATCATCAAATCCTCCAGAAACACTGAGAGAGGCCATAAGCTTTGCCAGTGAAAATGGCATAACTGTTTCTCTTGACATTGGAGAGGCAGAGATCCCCGAGGGAGTAGAGGACAAAATTGACTACCTCCTCATGAACGAGGATGAATACAGGCGGAAGTTTGGAAGTCTGGACTTGACGGCTACGCAGGCTAGGAATCTCATCGTGACTCTGAACGGAGGAGGGGCGCTTTTAAGGGATGAAAAGGGCAGGGTTTTCGAGATAAGGGGCCTGAGTGCTGAGGTTGTGGATTCAACGGGGGCGGGAGATGCCTTTGATGCAGGGCTTATCTATGGAACCCTCAGGGGCTGGAGCTTGATAGATGCCGCAAAGCTCGGTATGCTCCTTGCATACCTGACGGTGCAGAAAATCGGTGCAAGGAGTGCCATAGTCCCCCTTGAGGAAATAAAGATGAAATCCGAAGAGCTTAATCTCAACCTGCCCTTTTAATAGCTTTTCAGCCCTACAATCTTTGCCTGCTTCTCGCTCCATTTGTATGTTATGTAGCCGAGCAGAGCGTAAAGCGTTGAGATTAGAAGGAGGTAGCTAATTTCCCATACAGAACCTGAATATCCGAAAGCAACAACCTTCCTCACAGCCTCACTCGTTGGTGCATAGGGCACAGCCCTCGCCAGAATCCGGAGAGGTTCTGGAAGGATTGTAACCGGATACATTGCCCCGCTCAGGGCAAAGACAAGCATTTCCAGTATGTTTATGAAGGGGCCCGGATCTTTCAGATAGAGCACAATGCCCGCAGCAGCCATTCCAAAGCCTATCATGCCCACGGTTCCGATTAGGAGAACGGGCAGAGCTTTCAGGAAGCCCACAGGGTTTATGCGCACACCGAACACAAAGACAAATAGGGGCACATACACGGCCATGTAAATGAAGGACAGAAGGATTCTCACCAGAACATTGCCGAGAAAGAAGGTTATCCTCCTCATGGGGGAGGCGAATGAATATTCCAGCGTTCCGGCATATAGCTCATCCACGACACTCCACACAAAGCCGCTCATGAATGTCAGGCCAAAGCCGAGAACCATGAAGCCCAGAACCGCAAAGGTGAGATAATCTGAGTAGCCTGTGAGCCGCTGCAGGGCGGGAGAGTTTCTCTGCCCTGTGAGACCAATACCTATCAGCAGTGCCTGCCCAACGAAGAAAAAGCCGAGCATTATGTCGCTGACCATCCAGAGCCTGTAGCTCAGAAAAATCCTCCAGCTCTTTACTGCGACGCCGTAGAGAGCCCTCAGCTCCTCAGTAACCACCATATCCCATCACCCTTGTTGTCTTCTCGGCCCACCTGAAGAGGGCATAACCTGTTATCCAGTAGAAGAGAACCAGAATGAGGAGCCAGCTTATGGACGGCAGAACCTCAGCATAGGTTTTCCCGGTGAATATGGCTCTGATTGCGGTTACAGAATGGGTAAGGGGAAAGATTTGGGAGAACAATACTACCCCTCGGGGCATCACATTGAGCGGGAAGAAGACTCCCGAGAAGAAGAGCATTGAGAACTCAAATATCTGGGCAAATGGCCCTATGTTCTTGAACATCATAACCAGCCCCGCGAAGATCAGGCCGAAGCCCAGAAAAGAAAGGAAAGAAAGCAGCAGAACTGGCAGGGACTTCAGAACAACAGGGAGTGAGAGAGAAATGTGGAAGATCAGAACCCCGAATACAAAGACCACCATCATCAAAACTGAATCCATGAGAAGCCAGCTCAGGGCCAGCCCGAGCAGAAGCTCTGTTATCCTTATCGGAGCGGCGACGCTGGTTTCAAACGTTCCCCTCTGGAGCTCCCGCCTGATCCCCCAGACATACGCTTCCATTGGAGAAACTGAGAGCCACCAGAGGACATAGCCTATAAGCGCATATGTCGGGTAATCACCTATCCCTGTCGAAGATGCCAGAAGCTGGGAGTATCTCCCTCCAAGGACAGCCTGACCAAAGAAAACGAACTGGAGCAGGAAAACAATACCCACTAACACAGCGCTGAAAACTCTGAGAGGATAGCGGAAAAACATCCTGAGTTCTTTCTCAATTACCGCACCGAGGGGCATTTCAATCCCTCAGAGCCCGGCCTGTGAGCTTTATGAAGACATCTTCAAGTGTTGGCTCCTTTTGCTCGACGCTCAGGATTTTTGCACCGGTCTTCACAAGGGACTCAACAACCTTCGGGAGATCCTCCTCACTCACGTGTCCCCTGAGCGTTACCGTTCCCCTCTCAGCATCTTCCTTCACAATCACGAGCTTCCACGGCAGACTCTTTATTCCCTGGAATGAAAGGTCTCTAACTCTGATCTGAACCGCATCTTCGCCCTTCACAAGCCTTTTAAGGCCGCTGGGGGTATCAAGGGCGATTATCTTTCCATGGTCGATGATAGCAATCCTGTCGCAGAGCTCCTCAGCCTCGGCCATGTAGTGGGTTGTCAGCAGGACGGTCTTTTTCTGCTCATCAACGAGCTTCCTTATGAATTCCCTTACAAAAACAGCGCTCTGCACGTCAAGGCCAAGCGTGGGCTCATCCAGAAAGAGAACCTCCGGATCGTTTATCAGAGCCTTTGCTATGGCCAATCTCTGCTTCATGCCCCTTGAATAGTTCATCACGAGGTCGTTCCTCCTTTCCCAGAGCCCCACAAGCCTGAGAAGCTGCTCGATTCTCTCCTTTTCCTCATTTTTGGGAACGTAGTAAATTCTCGCAAAATACTTCAGGTTTTCATAGGCCGAGAGGCGCCAGTAGAGGGTTCTCTCCCCTTCAGCCACGAGGTTAATCCTCTTCCTGATTTCCCTTGCATCTTTTCGGATATCGTATCCGAGAACCTCTGCACTTCCGCCGCTCGGCTCCAGAAGGGTTGTGAGAATCTTTATTGTCGTGGTTTTTCCTGCACCGTTGGGCCCAAGGAGCCCGAAGAGCTCCCCTTTCCTGACCCTGAAGCTGATGCCTTTAACAGCCTCGATCCACTCAACTTTCCTGAAGGGCAGGGGGATCTTCTTGGGATAGCTTTTTCTTAGTTCTCTGACGTCAATGGCGTGCACTTCCTCCACCATGTTTTTACTCAGGAAAGCAAACTATTTTAAAGCTTGGGGATTACACCATACCTTGGAATGAAGCGAACGATAACAGTAAAACTCCAGCCAAGCAAAGTCCAAGAGAAGGCACTCTCTGAGTTAGCCGAGGTTGGAGCCAGAGCTTGGAACCGAGTGAATTATTTGAGGCGACAGGAATTCTTTGAGGGCAAACCAGTGGACTTCAACAAGACGGAGAAGATTGTTTACGAGGAATTCAAAAAGGAAATTGGCTCCGCCACCGTTCAACAAATTTGCAGGAAGAACGCCGAAAGCTGGAGGAGCTTCTTCTCGCTCCTTAGAAGCAAGAGGAACGGAGAACTAGCCGAATGGTTCAAGCCAAAACCACCGAACTATCTGAAAGAGGACGGAAAGAGAAAACCGTTTTTAATCCTTAGGAACGACCAGTACAAGATTGAGGGAAACAAGCTAATCCTCAAGGGGCTTGGTAAGTTCAAACGTCTCGAAGTCCAGTTTAAAGGCAGAATTCACCTGAAGGGTAAACAAGGACGCTTAGAAATCACTTATGATGAGATAAAGCGGAAGTGGTATGCCTACATCAGCTTTACTGCTGAAGAGAAGCTAATTGGGGACGAGTGGGTTAAAGTTCCGAAACAACCCTTAGGCGGCCTTTCTGCGGGAATTGACCTTGGGATAAACAATTTAATGGCTGTTTATGTTGAAAACGGAGAGAGTTTCTTAATCAATGGCAGACCGTTAAAGTCAATAGCCTTTTACTGGCAGAAGAGGATTGCAGAATACCAGTCAAAACTCAACAAAAGCG
>WAPO01000178.1 GCA_015520705.1 Thermococcus sp.
TTACAACAGCTCCTCTCACAGACCTCTCAGTCGTCGTTAAGAAGGACGTTAGCCACATCGGCGACATACCGGTTTACTCAAACTACTACGAATACACAGGTACAACCCCAACAGCTGAGAAGTGGGAAGACCTTACTGGAAACTACTGGTACAATGGTGCCGCTTACAGCACCGACTACAGCGGATGGGTAACAAACAACTTCCCGTATGACCTCGCCACACTCACAAACCAGAGCGATATCGTTGTTGGAGGCCACAGCTACGGAGTTTCATGGAACTTTATCATCGACAAAATACAGTTCCTCGACGACAAAGGCAATGAGTGGAATGAAACATACAACTACCCACCAACAGACAGCAATGTTCTCATGGAGATTCCGGAGAACGCCTTTAAGATCGTCATGAACTATGAAGTCTACAAGTGGACAAAGACTGAGACAACCACTGATCCAGTTTGGGGAACAACCGAGACAACCACTGACACAGTGGTATCTGATGCCCCTGTTGCAGGCTACACCAAGGATGGCGTTGTCGTTGATGGCGTGGGTGTTGGAGATACCATCCAGGTTCTCGACAAGACCCTCAACATCATCGATATCGGAAGCGACAGCAACGGTGACTTTGTGAAGGCCGGTGAAACCGCTGAAGCTTGGATACTTTCAAACAGCTCAAAGACTTTCGGCGACTACCAGGTTAGCGTTGTTGATATAGACATGATAAGCAAGGAAATCCTTGTCGAAGTCAAGAACCTCAAGACAGGCGAATCAGAGCAGAATGTCCTCTCAGACACAAGCACAAACGTTCCGTTCCTTAACGACCAGGTTGAGATAACTGTTGAGGGAGTATTCACAGGTCTCAACATCCTCAAAGCCAAGCTCAAGGTTACCTACAACATCCAGACGATATATGACGGCGACAAGATAAGCGGATGGGTAGTCGACTGGACAGGCGTGAACACAACAGCCAAGACCCTCAAGGGCGTTGTATTGACATACCCTGAGGCCATCGAGGGCAAAGTCCTCAACATCAACACCCCAGCTGTCAGTTATAAGATAACCTATAATGTTGATAAGCGCACAAAGGAAATCAACGAAACTAACAGACTTGCTGTGAAGACCTGGCTCTCAGTCGACTATGCTCAGCCAAAGTACGAGTACTATGACCTTGCTGATGTCCTTCAGGGATACACAGTCGACCTTGGAAAGACCAAGGCCACATTCGAGGGCATCAAGACCCTTGAGATTGTCCCACCGGCCAGCCCGATAACAGTCCTCGACGTCAATGTCGAACTCGACAAGGTTAGCAGCAACCTCATCCTCGTCGGTGGTCCGGTTGTCAACAAGGTCACAGAGGCCCTTGCTGACAAACTCGGCGTCCCGAAGGACTACAATGGATGGAAGAGCGAAATCGGCGAAGGCAACGGTGTCATAGTCTACAAGGCAGAATGCAGCGCTATCAACGGCTACGGCGTAGTTCTCGTCGCAGGTACAGACAGAGCCGGAACCCAGGTTGCAGCTGAGGCTCTTATGGCAAGAATCGCTGAACTTGCCAAAGAGTGATCTCTCTTTTCTTTCTATCCTACTTTCAGCTTCTTGGAGGGATTCCATTGAAGAAGAGAACTTTCTATGCCCTGCTTGTGGTACTTCTTCTGATTGTGGCTTCTCTCTCGGTTGCGGTTTATGCATACAACAGCTTTTCTAATGTCGTCAATCCAGGAAAAAAACCTCTGGCTGTTAAGCCTGTTGGGGCGCCCTACGGAGGGAGATTGTATAGAATTGATTTTGAGAGCTATCTGACAGGGGATCCGTTCGTTGACCTCAACATGACTCTCCGCTCTTCATATGATAAAATCACCATCATAGTCGGGAATCCGAGCTTCAAAGGATGCTCCGGTATGGACTGCGCACTTAGAAAGAGGACAGCTATGGAACTGGGCCTCATGATAGGAGCAATCTATGGCGTGAGGCCATACATCGAGAATATCCAGAAAGGAGCAAACAACACGAGTGCCCTGTATAAGGCGGCATATGAAACAATGAAGAATGTGAAATCTGACTATTTAGGAGTGATGCAGAAGATTGAGCTGGGTCTCGGGAGAATAGGCAACAAGAAGCATCTAGTAATAATCCTGCTGGGCCCGGAGGAGGGAGCAACTAAAAACAAAGTCTTCTGTCCGAGGCAGGGTGTCCTCGTCATTGAAGGAGCGAGTGAGGAAGCTCTCTTCGTTGAAGTTCTGACGATTAAAAAGCTCATTGGCTCCGCCGTAAAATGATCTACACCTGAATTCTGCCCCTGTAAAGCGGTCTGTATCTCTCCTCTATCATTTTCAGGAATTCATCCTCTGTTTTAAAAGGCCTCGTCGAGAGTATCCTGATGACTCTTTTCTTTCCGATTCCCGGCAGATAGCTCAGAACCTTTGAGCTTTCCCTGTTCACATCCACAGGCAGGGGAATCCCTGTTATGCTTCTGAAGCCGTGTCCAACAACAAGAACATCATAAAAACGGTTCAGTTCAACCTCCTTTGGAATCCCTACAATCAGCGGATAGCTCCCTATCTGCCGCCCGTAGGTTAATCCTCCATCATATACCTCCGCTCTGACGTCTTTCAGAATCGTGCCCACAGGAACCAGCCTCCTGAGCATAGGAAAATCTATCTCGTGCCTTATCTTGTATTTGTAGTGCCTGATCAGGTTTTTGTGCTTTTCAATCTTCACCTTCTCGCGCATGCGCCAGAGAGGAGTGCCCGGAAAGACCACCACCTGCCTTATATTTATCCTCCTCACCAGAAGGCCATCGTCAAGGAGCCTTTTGAGGAACTGGAAGGTTAGCTCGTAGCTCTTCTTGGTCTCCCCCGGAAGACCGAAGAGTATGTTTATGCCGGGCAGAAGCCACGGCATGCCGTTGTATCCCCTCTTGGCTCCAACATCGTTTAAAATCTTCACGGCCTCATAGGTTTCCTCCGCTGTTGCGTTCAGGTTGTTCAGCCTTGCTACCCTTGGGTCTGCACTCTCAAGGCCGAAAGCGACGACGTTTCCGGGGGTGCCGTATTTTATCAATGTTCTGGCGATTCTGATGCTCTCCTCAGGGTAATGGGCTATTATAGCCGGATTTGCATTGTCTACATGGAGTGTCTTAACCTCCGGGGCGACAGCTCTTATGCCTCTGAAAAGCCTCTCCACTGCCTCTGAATTTGGGATGGGAACCCTACCGTTGGGTCTTGCCATGTATGAGAAGATGCAGCTCTGTCTACCGACTCTGAAGTGCCTCACCCCGAGTCTGTAGAGAGCTTCGACTTCAGCCACGATGTCTTCAACAGGCCTGTTCTGAACTGTTTTATACCTGAGGGGTTCGGTGCAGAAGCTGCATCCCCCTATGCCCACCGCCTTCGGGCATCCCCTCTGGGTCTCTATCTCCACGATGACAAAATCTGGATAATCCGGAAACTGTTTGACAACTTCAGCCCCGAGGAGGGCATACTCCCTGAGCTCTTCGTAGGTTCTGAAGCGGTGGGGGTCAGCGTCTCTGGGGTTTGTCAGGTAATCATAGAGAAACGCCTCAAGGTCTCCATAGGCAATGTAATCAAAAATCTGGTTTGCTAAAAGTAGCTCCCGCGAGCCTATTTTTGTTCCTCCTCCGTGAGCCGAGCCCATAAAAGCCGGTCCGCCCAGAATCTTAACCCCGCTGAAGGGCTTCAGAAAACCTGCGACCTCCTCCACCTGTGAAGGCACGGCTGAGAGATACTTCCCGGGCGTATGGAGTCCCCCGATGTATGCTATCAGATCGGCCTTTTTCAGAATTTCCTGAACTTTCCCTACATTCGGCGTTCGGTTTTTAGTTTTGATGCCCATCTCACCCTCAAATGTGAAGCGCAGGTCATCTATCGTGAGGTAAAAAATCGAGGCGTCTTTTCTGGCCTTTTTCACCGCTCCGTATGCATAGCGTGGATATATCCCGAGATAGGGCGGCACGCCAAGTCCAGCAGGTTCATCTGTATAGCCATCAATAATGGCAACAATCATGGTAGCTAAATGAGAGGTGCCCTTTAAAAACTCAGCGAAAGGTATATTACATCCAAACTCCTAACTGCTCCGATGGTTGAGATGGGAGTCAGCGAGTCTTCGGGTCAGAAGCTCAGAGACATTACTAACAGGCTTCTTGAAACAGATCCCAGAGAGATAATGGCCTACTGGATCAATGAGGAGCTTGAAGGTGCGGAAATGTACCACAGGCTGTACAGAATAAGCCGGGAGAGCACATGGGATGAAAGAATTCCTTCAGTTTTCCTCGTGCTCTACAATGAGAGTATCAGGCATGCGGAAAAGCTTTTCGAGATGTACAAACGCATGTTCCCCGGAGAAAAGCCCGGTTCTGTTCAGCTGTCATCCCTCAAAGTTGAGCTCTCTGAAGACAGGCTTGAGAGAATGCTCAGGCATGGCAGAATTAGGGATCTGCTTGAAATCTTGATGGAAGGTGAGAAAAGTGCAGCTGAAGTTTATGAATATCTCGAAAAACACGTGGAGAACTCTGATACTGAAAAAATCTTCAATCAACTCTCACAGATAGAAAGGGGACACTATCAGAGACTTAAGGAGCTCTATGAGGCATTAGATTAATATGCCGCTCTCCTTCAGGAACTCCTCTATCTCCTTAACCTCCGGAGGACTGAGCTGGAAGACCCTCTTTTCGGAATAAGGAACGCTGTTAAAGATGTGTTTCAGCCTCTTCAGTTCTTCCTTTCCAATGCCCAGCATATGGGCGGAGTCCTTCAATGCCCTGCTGACCTTTTTTCTTCTGTGTTGAAAGAGCGCCCTGACAAGGTCTTCATTCAGAGTTATCCTCTCGCTTTTGGGCTTGGGCTCAAGGATTATCACAGCTGAGTCAACCTTTGGTTTTGGATAGAACGCTCCCCTTCCTATTCTTTCGACCAGCTCGGCATGGGCATTTGCCTGAATCATGAGAGAAAGGCGGGAGTAGTTCCTATCTCCGGGCTCTGCTATTATGCGTCTGGCAAACTCTAACTGATATATTAAAACCGCCCTCTTGAAGTCATACTCCAGAAGTTTGAACGTTATGGGGGATGAAATCTGATAGGGAAGATTTGAGACGACCTTATCAAACTTTGGAAACTTCACCTTAAGGGCATCTCCGTGGATTATTTCCACGTTTCTCCACGAATACTCCTTCTTCAGAATCTCAACCAGCCGGGAGTCCTTTTCAATTGCATATACTCTCCTCGCTTTTTTGCTCAGCTCATCTGTCAGGACGCCCAGCCCCGGGCCGATTTCGAGAACATCCTCATTTTCCCCAATTTCAGCCCTTTCCACTTCCCTTCTGACAACATCCTCCACTATGAGGAAGTGCTGGCCGAGGTCAGAATCAGGCCGTATGCCGTATTTTGAAAGAAGATAAAAGAGGTTTGACCTCATTTCGATTCCCTGAAGAGCCTCCTTGAACCAACAAAGAGCCGGTATTTATCCTTTCCTTCCAGCTCATCGAGGATTCTCTTGGATATCATCTTGACAGGATCGGGAAGCCCCTTGACTCTATGTTTCAGGTCATCAAAGCTCTTAAATGGCTCTCTCTTCCTCTCGTCGAGTATCTCCCACATATGCTTTTTGCCTATCCCCGGGAGGAGCTCAAGGCTGTGGAGCCTGTTGGTTATCGGAGGAGCAATGTTGAAGAATTTGATAAATCTCTCCTCGTTTCCCCTTACAATCTCCTCGATGATGTAGGGCAGCTCTGCTTTTGCCGTGGCGGTGAGATCATCATAATGGAGCTTTCTGTTTATCATGAAGATTTTATCCCTCTCTCCTTTTCCGATGAACACTCTCTCATAGAGCATCAGGTCAGTTTTTGGGGTTACTTCAAGGAGGGTGAAAGCCTTCTCACCGAGTACCTGGGCAATGGGCTTTCCACTTTCCCGTCCGGTGTTTATATCGATGTAACCTCTGGGCAGATAATCGAGGACATATGCATACTCCTCATACTCAACATTTTTTCTCCTTTTCTTATCCAGGCTTTCCCTATAACTGTGTCTCCTGTAGTAATCCATGCTCTCTCCCCCAGAAAATATAGCATACAACTCTTTTTATACTTTTGTCTCTCAGAAAAGGGAAATGGAAATATGGAATCAAGACCGGTATTCATCGAGCAGCTGGATAATCTGCTCTGCCTCTTCAGGTGTGGGCATGTAGTCCTCCTTGGCAAGTATGACCCTGATGTCGAAGTAGTCTTTGGGCATGAGGTCAACCAGCTTTGCCGCCAGCCTTTCATCAAGCCACTCAAACAGCCCCATCAGCTTTTCTCTCAGCTCTTTTGCAGTTTCAGGGGGGAGCTTAGCAAATCTCTCTGCATATTCAAGGCTAACCCTGGCTTCATAGAACATTTCTTCCTCTTCACTATCCTCTTTTCTCCTGTGCAGGAGCTCTTTTGTCTCTGCAATCGTGATATAATGTTCCTCAACCTTTTTTCTCCCTATCATGGCTCTCACTTCTGGGCCCTTAAGTGGACCGGGTGGATAAAGAAGGTCTTGACCTTACTTCCATCGGCAATTTCCACGATGTATGCATCGCCCCTCTTTCCAACGACTGTCCCTGTTCTCCCGTGAAATCTTGGATCAGGCATTCCCTTGTGGTAGCTGGGCTCTATAACTATATGGACCTTCTGTCCGACTTCAAATTCCTGGAGGAATCTCGTGAGCGGCGGTAAACCTCTTCTCCGCGGGGACTTGCTGAGCTTGCCCCTAGTCTTCCTCCTAAAGCTATGTGCTTTCTGGACCATTTAACTCACCTCACACATTTTAATTACTCCGTATTGGACAGTTTTCACACAATCTTTTAAATGGATGGCATTTTCCCGCATATAAGCAAGCCTGTTACGGCCCGTAACCCAATCGGGGGGAATCATTTATAAAGTTTTCACCCAAAAATAGGCCTGCGGCTCATCACTGTCGAGAATTTCCAGAACATCCAGCGCCTCACACCATGTCCTTTTACCGAGAATTGAGCTCACAGATGGCACGGTTCTTCCGCCGTCTCCTGAAATCAGCTCCTTTATGTATAATCCTCCGTCGGTTAGAAGCTTCAGCCTAAAGTGATTTTTATCAATGAGTTTCCCCTCTGCCAGATAGACCCTCCTCTCCCTGATAATATCTGCCCTTCTTTTCAGAACTCTAACTGGGGTTTTCTGTTGAATCAAAGCACCGGTAAGAGTTCTTTCAACCTTCCTGACATCCCTTTCATCAACACCCTCCTCAACGTACACAATGGCCTCGTATATTTTTCTGTGATTGGCGGTCAGAATGCTCTCCATCTCCTCCCGCGTGGAGAACCTAATATCCAGAACCTCAACCTTTCCGCTTCTATTGATTTTCTCTGAAATTTCATCCAGATTAATCTTCCTCTTCCTCGGGCTTTTTATCTCCAGAATGAAGGGCCTGCCATTTCCCAGCATCCTGACGTCTATGTCCTCCCTTCCCGCTCCATGAAAGATGCATCTTCCCCCTGTTGCCCTTGAGAAAGGCCGGCATATTATAGATGCAACGCTTTCCCTGTATCCTTTAAAAGGCGTCTGGGGAATGCCCCTGACCAGCTTCCTGTATCTCCCGTATATGAAAAGGGGTTTGACCTGAAGCTCAATCTTCATGGCATAAGGATCAACTATAAAAACGATATCTGGGTTGTGCTTATCAACCGGTTTCTTCAGAGCCTGTTCAACCCTCTTGCCAACCTCCCTGTTAAATTCCCTGTTTACCGACTCCCAGTGCTTAAGTCCGAATTCTCCGGTTATTCTCTTCTCCTTCTCCAGAATCTCCTCAGGGAATCTTGACCCCACAAGGAAGCTTTCAAACTCCACTTCTCTTGCTTTCTGAATCACAAGATCAACAACCTCGCCAATTCTCTCAAAGATACTCATGCAGAGAGCACATTCCTCAGGCTCTTCAAATGGCTTCAGCCCTCTGGCCTCGCGCTCCATATTCAGCACGAACCTGATTGCCACTCCCCGTTTTTCATTGTCTCCCTTTCCCAGTCCTGCAAACAGCCTCCCCAGGCAGTGATTGCAGAGAGCGTATTTTTCCAGCACTCCTTCAGCTTTTTCTATTATCATGGCCTTCACCTGACATTGTAGGGATCTTCATATAAATCCGGATAAATGTTGGTGTTTGCACAACCTTAAGGTTTATATCCTGCAGGTCTCAATTAAGTGCCGATGATGACTCGAAGGCAGAAGATAATAAATCTTTTGGAAGAACGGGACTACAGCATATCCGAGCTGGCTGTGATGCTTGAGATGCGGGGCAAAGGTAGCAAAAAAATCATCGTTGATGACCTGAAAGCAATAGCAAAAACCTTAAAGAGGGAGGGCAAGGTTCTCTTGGTTCAGCCTGCAGTGTGCAGGAAATGCGGCTTTGTGTTCAGTCCTGATATTCATGTTCCTTCCAAATGTCCTAAATGTAAATCGAGCTGGATTGAGGAGCCCAGATTTAAGATCAGCCAGAGGTGATAGTATGAGGAAGATAGAGCGCTTTATGCAGCAGAAGAACCTCCATACCGGAGATGTTGTGAGGGTTGTTGAAAGTGAAAACGGAACCACAGTAGAGTATGAGGGTATTGTAATGCCGCCCTATGAGCTTTCAAGCGGTGAGACCCTCACACTAAAGCTTGATAACGGATACAACATTGGTATCCTGGTTGATAATATTGTGGAAATTGAGGTGCTTGAAAAGGCCAAACCTGGAGAGAAAAAAGAGTTTAAGGCTGTTCTGCCAAAAAACCCTGAACTTCCTAATGTAGCCATCCTCGGAACTGGAGGAACAATAGCATCGAGAATAGACTACAAGACCGGTGCCGTCCATCCAGCATTCACCGCCGAGGAGCTTGCCTTAGCTGTTCCTGAAATATTCAAACTCGCAAACATCACCCCAAAGCTCATCATGAATATACTCAGTGAGGATATGAGACCAGAATACTGGAGAAAAATAGCCAATGAAGTTGCAAAGGCTCTTAACTCAGGTGAGGATGGGGTTGTTATAGCCCATGGAACAGATACAATGGCATACACAGCAGCAGCCCTGAGCTTTATGCTGGGGAACCTCCACAAACCGGTTATCCTCGTGGGTGCCCAGAGGAGCAGCGACAGGCCATCGAGTGATGCTG
The DNA here is from genome assembly GCA_015520705.1 of Thermococcus sp. Lineage (GTDB taxonomy): Archaea > Methanobacteriota_B > Thermococci > Thermococcales > Thermococcaceae > Thermococcus. The sequence continues at coordinate 9,156 of WAPO01000178.1, forward strand.
CCATGAACCTGACGTGTTCCGTCAGAATGGCAACAGCAAACTTCGGTGAGGTTGCCGTCGTTATGCACGGTGAGACAGGTGACACCTACTGTCTTGCACACAGAGGCACTAAGGTCAGAAAGATGCACACTTCAAGGAGGGATGCATTCAGGAGCATAAACGACATCCCGGTAGCAAAAATATGGGCTGATGGCAGGATTGAGTTTCTCAGAGAGGATTACAGGAAAAGAAGCGAAGGGGAGGTCTTCGTTGATGGAGAGATGGAGGAGAAGGTAGCTCTTGTGAAGTCCTTCCCAGGAATGCAGAAGGAGATTCTTGAGTTCTTTATTGATAAAGGCTATAAAGGAATCGTCCTTGAGGGAACAGGCCTTGGACATGTTCCAACTTACCTGATAGACACAATAGAACGAGCAACACAGGAAGGAATTACAGTCTGCATGACGAGTCAGTGCCTCTACGGCAGAGTGAACCTTAATGTCTATTCAACAGGCAGAAGGCTCCTGAGGGCGGGGGTTATCCCATGTGAGGACATGCTCCCTGAGACGGCATATGTTAAGCTCATGTGGGTTCTGGGGAAGACGCAGAATCAGGAAGAGGTCAGGAAAATGATGCTGAAGAACTATGCAGGGGAGATAACACCCTATACAAGATTTGATACATACCTGAGGTGATGGGAATGGAGTTTGACTACAAGGAGCTGGGGCTTAAAGTGGGGCTGGAAATCCACAGACAGCTCGATACCAAAAAGCTGTTTTCACCCGTGCCAAGTGATCTTCATGAGGATGTTGACTTCAGGTTTCAGAGGCGCCTGAGGCCGACCATGAGCGAGCTGGGCGAAATCGACCCCGCGGCGCTTGAGGAGTTCAAAAAAGGGAGAACATTTGTCTATGAGGGGAACCACCGGTTTACTGATCTGGTTTATATGGATGAGGAGCCTCCACACAAACCTGATGAGGAAGCCCTGAGAATTTCCCTTCAGATAGCCTATCTTCTCAATGCAATTCCAGTTGACGAGGTTCATTTTATGAGGAAAATCGTCATAGATGGTTCCAATGTCTCCGGCTTTCAGAGGACGGCGATAATAGCCATGAACGGTAGAGTCGACACTCCCTGGGGAAGCGTCGGGATTCCAACAATCTGCCTTGAGGAGGATGCCTGCAGGATCGTTGAACGGGAGGATGGAAAGGTAATATACCGGCTTGACAGGCTTGGAATTCCCCTTGTGGAAATAGCAACAACTCCCGATATACACCACCCGGAGCAGGCAAAGGTTGTTGCTAAATACATAGGCGACGCTCTAAGGGCTACGAGGAAGGTCAAACGCGGTCTGGGCACGATAAGACAGGATCTCAACATCTCAATCAGAGGCGGTGCGAGGATTGAGATTAAAGGGGTTCAGGAGCTGGACATGATACCACTTATTATCGAACGCGAAGTTGAGAGGCAGATGAATCTCCTGAAGATCAGGGACGAACTGCGGAGGAGGGAAGTTAAACAGGAGGACATCAAGGAGGCGTTCTATGATGTTACGGAGATTTTCAAGAACACAGATTCAAAGATAATCGCCAGAGCAATAAAGAAAGGCGGTAAAGTTCTTGCTGTAAAGCTTCCCGGGTTCCGCGGGCTCATCGGCAGGGAGATTCAACCGGGCCGGAGACTGGGAACTGAGATGGCCGACAGAGCGAGGAAGTACGTGCGCGGTATATTCCACATTGATGAACTTCCCAACTATGGAATCAGCGGGTCAGAGGTCAATGAGGTTGTTGAGAGGCTCGGTCTTGGCGAGAATGATGCCTTTGTTCTCGTTGCTGCGGAGGAGGAAACCGCGAGGAAGGCCCTACGCGAGGTCGTCAAAAGGGCCAGGGAGGCAATCGAAGGTGTCCCCGAGGAAACAAGGAGGGCCTTACCTGATGGAAACACCCAGTATATGAGGCCGCTGCCAGGCAAGGCGAGGATGTATCCTGAGACGGATATCCCGCCAATACTGATAGCGGACAGAATGAAAGGAGAAATACTGGCGAATCTGCCGGAACTCCCACAGGAGAGGGTCGAACGCTATATCAGGGAATACAGAATAGATAGAAGCCTGGCTGAGACCCTCGTCAATGACGAGCGCGATGAACTGTTTGAAGAGCTGGTTAAAAACGGTGTTAAGCCGTCCTTGGCCGCTTCAATCCTCGTCGTTGTCCTCAAGGGACTCAAAAAGGAAGCTCCCATCGAGAACATCACCGATGAGCATATCAGAGAGGCTTTTGAGCTCTACCTCGGCGGGAAGATAGCCAAAGAGGCCTTTGAGGAGATATTTAAGGAGCTCGCAGAGAACCCGAACAAGACGGCAAAGCAGGTTGCGGAAGAGAAAGGACTGACACTCCTCAGTGAGGAGGAGGTCGAGAGGATAATCGAAGAGGTGGTCATGGCAAACATTGAAGTTATCAGGGCCAAAGGGATGGGTGCCATGGGCATGATAATGGGGCGTGCCATGGCAAAGCTCCGCGGCAGGGCTGATGGAAAGCTCGTTAGCTCCCTGGTGAGAAAGAAAATCCAGGAGCTGGCTGGGAGTTAAGTTTTTAACCTTTTTCTCTTACCCTCTATCGTGGGAACCATGGCTAGAAAGATGAGAGTTATATACTATCTCTTCGAAGTGCAGAATCAGCCAATAAGCGTGTATGCAAAGGAGATTGAGGGGCATCTCAAATACTTCATCCGGCTTGTGAACCCTGATGGATACACACTCTTTGAAAACGCAAAAAGCATTCTAAAAACCTCGAATGTGATCTACGTCATTGAGCTCAGGGATGATGTTAGTAGGTGGTTTTACCTCGCCCCTTCGCTGGAGGGCATTGAAAGGCCGAGAGTGGCCTATGAGTATGAGGTTGGAAAGGAAAAGGGTCTCGAAGCTGTTCTGTGGGAGATTGCCGAGGGAAAGGCCCACAGAACATGGAGCATGAACAAAATCTCTGGGATTTTACAGGCCATCCTCTGGGGAGGCTTCCTCATTCTGAGCTATATAGGATATAAGAACGAACAGGCTGGGATAATCAGCAATCTTCTGCCCCTGGTGTTTCTACTCTCGGGTCTTATAGAAGGATTCAGAAGGGGTTACAAGAAAAGGAGGGCATCCCGGGTGATAAAATGAGGATACGGCTTGTTAAGGAAAATCTCACAGAGAGATTGCTTAAATCGATGTTTGTTGTGTATTACCATCTTAGGTGCATGAATTTCAACGATTGCAGGAGGATTCTTGAGGAGATTTTTGAAGAGGAGGGTGTGAGATACAGGTATGTCTCGTCTCCTGAATCCCTGCTATTTATAAACGCCCGGGGGCTTTACAATCCTCCAAAACCTCTCCAGATAATCGAGCTGGATAGTGAGATGGGGAGCGCGTTTTATGTCATTCAGGCAGATAAAATTCTTGAGCTGAATGAGAAGCCCCTCCTCTTCAGGGTTTCAAAAGCAGAGGGCATGGAGTTCCTCTTTGAGCTCCTGAGCAGAGGTGTGCTCTCGAAGGTGAAGAGGAGATACGGTGGAGAGTTCGACTTCATTATCAGCGTCCTTGTCTCAGCGATAGTCAGTGCCTTTTTTGGATACGGCTACCTAGGAATGCTCCTTGTCTTCACGGCGGTCTACGCCGTAAGCTTCCTCATAAGATATCCCCTTTCAAAAGGTAGCCTTAAGGGGGTTTCAGTTGTCAGGGGAGGACTAAAGCCATTGAAAAAAGCTGGAATAGACATCAAAAAAGTTGATTTCCCTGAAA
>WAPO01000179.1 GCA_015520705.1 Thermococcus sp.
GAAGCCCAACGATATGGATCTGATGATACTCACCCGAAAAAAACTTCCGCCCCTGCAGCTCAGGGAGCTAATCCTCCAGTTGAAGGGGGCCCTCTCCGCAATAATCCCCCGGGAAAAACTCGACGTTAGGGCCATGAGCCTCGAAGAGCTCTTCGACCCCAACAACCTCGCGAGCCTGGGGGTGTTGATAGAAGGGCACTCCCTCCGCCACGGTAAAAACCTCGCAGAGCTCATGAACGGGAAAGCCTACACCCTCTTCCACTTCACTCTGGACGGCCTCCCAAGAAAAGAGCGGGTGCGCTTTCAGTACGCGCTGAAGGGGAGGGATATGAAAAGCGGCCTGCTGAAGGAACTCAACGGTGAGCAGTGGGGTGCATGGGTGATAGTGGTGCCCATCCAGCACACTTACCGCTTCAGGGAGTTTCTTGAGCTTTGGGGGATTAAGTACGAGGCCTTCACAATCCTGAAAGGGGCCGACCTGTTTTACACCTTTTTGAATCCGATTTCTTAACTACTTTTGACCTTTCGGCGGCTTTTGACTGACAAGGGCTTGGATGGATCCAATGAACCCACCGAAAACCTCTATATATACTCCCCTTTTGTGATGCGGCTTCAAGTTTCTCACCTAGGGTTATGAGAAAGAATTAAACCCCAGCCTTCTTTAGAATCTCCCTATACTCATCCTCCTTGATATACCTCCCTGAGACGGCAATGAACCTTTTTGGCTTGACGACCTTCGGGTACTTCCGTATGTTCTTCAGCTTCACCACCATCCAAGGCCTCGGCCTTCTTCCCCGAGAGTGCCACTTCGCCCTGTTCCTCTCGTACTTCCTCAGCTCTTTAGGAGTGAGGAAAAGCTCGTCTTTGTACTTCTTGATAATATCCTCAACGGTTGTGAAGTGCTCGACGCTTTCAATCTCTGCCTCACCGTGCCAGCCCTGATCCTCGCGGGAGGCGTAAAAGACCAGCTTCATCCCCGGCTTGAGTCTGAGCGTTGAAGGCTTCACGAAGACGGTCTTCCCTTCTTCGAGTATCCTGCTCAAAAACCACTTCGGGATTGGAAATGTAACCCCAACCACCGTCTCATGCATTTTCATCATAGCCACCCCGTTACAATACACGGTTCTTTTCTTTATTTATCTTCCTGAAATTATGACAAAAAATCAAGAAGAACTCCGAGGTACAAACAATAATCCAGCGACAATGTGTGGTTTTGTGCCCTCCAGCCCTCTCTTCTTGGCCTCCTCCTGAAGAGTTCTGCGGCGGGCAGCGATGCCAAAGCGGTCTACCAGTTCTTTACACAGCTCGATTATTTCTTCTGTACGAGTGTTTCTGTGGACTTTTGCCTTCAGCAGCGCATCCTTAAAGGGTTCATGATTTAGATAGCCCCACTGAACCAGATCCATCAATTTTGATATAACTTCCCTTTCCCCGGGCTTTTTGGTCTTCTCTACCCTGCTCTGAAGTCTCTGAAGTATCAGCCTGATCTTGGGGGGATACTTGGAGGGCCGTCTTCTGCTGTACTCAAGGGTGCTACCGCTGATCTTGAGGAGCTTCTTAAAGTCCCTTAACGCGATTCTTACAGCCTCGCGATAAACATCCATGGTTTTTTCATCATTGTACGGTGGCATTTCCTCTGACAGCCCGGTTCTGCCAATCAACTGCTCTATCGGGACGTTTTGTTTCCTCCATTCTCCCTCCACCAGTCTGTAGATCAAATACTGTGATACAACGCCGTTGGAGAGAACAAAGAAGGCATAAGGCTCTTTGGCGTCTGAAAGGACAATGCTCCTCATTGAATACCTCTTTTTCAGTTCTTCAAACCTTTCTCTGTGTGTTTCCATGTATTCCCTAACGAGCTTCTCCGCAAAGGTTGTAACCGAGAGGAGGGACTTATCAGCTTCAAGCTCAATCTCATCTAAGTTCCTAGTCCTGTAAATTGCCTCTATCGCGGACGGGTTCCACTCCTCAGACTCTTCGAGGATTTTGCCGTCGGCACCAAGTGCGTTGTTGAACTCTGCAATTCTCCTCCTAACCTTTTCAACCAGTCCAAGGTTCTCTTCGAGCTTGGTCTCGGGGAAGAAGTTGTAGACAAGAATTTCATCGTGTTTGGTTCCTATCCTGTCCACCCTTCCTATGCGTTGTATGAGCTTTATCGGGGTCCAGTGGAGGTCGTAATTAACGACAACGTTGGCGTCCTGAAGGTTGAGACCCTCGCTGAGGACGTCTGTGGAGATAAGGACGTCAAGCTCGTTCTCTCTGTCTATGTATTCCTCGTACCTGTTGGCCTTTGGTGCAAACCGCCTTGTCTTATCGGTGATCCCTTTTGTGTTCGAACTCACGTAAGCCATCCTGCGTTTGAGTCCTTCATCCTCTATGATCTCCTGGAGCCCACTGTAAACCCACTGAACGGTCTCCTCGAACTCGCTGAACACGAGTATTTTCTTTTTGTCCTTCCACAGTTTCTGGACTTCTTCAGCAAGAGCCTTTAGTTTGGGATCCCTTTCAGGATTCCTTTCGAGGTATTCCCTCAGGGGCCTTAGGGCTGCTTCCATAGCTTTAAGTTTTTCTAGGTCGTAGCGAAGGTCATCCATAAGTTCCTTCTTCTTGAATGCACCAGCCTTATACTGTGGAGTTCTTGAGATGGTGTATTCCTTGATGAATTCTTCGATCTCCTCGTCGCTGAGAACCTTAGGTGTCCTATTTCCATTTATCTTTCCAAGGAGAACGTCCTCAAACTCGTCTCCAGCAGGGATGAACCTGTGCTCCACGAACTTGATGAAGTTCTCGGTCTTTATTATGTCCCTTTTCAGGGTCTGGTACATGGCATACCATGAACTCTCAAGGCGTTTGAGGTAGAGGATTCTCACTAAACCTCTCAGGTTCCTCCCAACGGAAGATAGGCTTCTGTAGGGCTCGGCATCTTTGTAGTGGGGTATCACATAGTCATAGAGGGCAAATCTCGCGTATTTCATTGAGCTGATACCTGCGAGGAAGAGGGTGTAGATATCATCCGGTTTTATTGAGGAGTCAAAGGTTATCTTTGAGACGAGCTCCTTTGGGACGAATTCAATTGGGTAGACTTCTGAGATCTTGTACGTCATGACTGAAAGCTTTCTTCTGGGGAAGCACAACGGTTCTTTGCGCTTCTTTACTTTTATACAGTTATCTTTCCCACCGTAAAGACGCAGAATATCGTATCTGGTTCTCCTTATCATAATCTCCCGTAGAACGTACGATGGGTCTATCTCCCCTTTTTCAATAGCTTTCACCAGTTCGTCCCACGTCTGGGGGGTTATCGGGAACGGGTGTCTCCTCTCAGGCAGGAAAAGGCGAATTTGGTTAATTATGTCCCTGTATTGCTTCCTGTACGGGGTGGCAGTGAGGAGGATAAGCCTCTTGCCGGTAAGGAGCTCCTGGAGGTTCCGATAGGATTTAGTGTTCGTGTTGGCATAGTGATGGGCCTCATCAACCAGAACGGTCTCCACGCTCCGGATGTAGTTTTCCATCTCTTGGTATTTTTCGGGCGAGAATTCCCTGCGGGGTAACAAACCCGCGGAAAACACCCTTCCCGGAATGCGGAATTCATTGAGTAGTCCCTCCCAGTACTTAACCAGTTCCGGAGGGGCTATCACCGCCACTTCTTTTGAACGACCGTGGAGGAGCTCGAAGAGAGAGAAGTGTTCCAGCAAGGCCAAACCTATGTAGCTCTTTCCAAGGCCGACCACATCGCTTATGAGCACCCCTCCGTACCTGTTCACTATCGCTATGGCTCTCCTGACGGCATCCCTCTGGAAGTCATAGAGGGTCTCATCCAGCTTCCTCAGGAGGAATTTTGAGTCCTCCCCCAGCACCTCCTTGTAGAGCTCGTAGAGCCCCCGAATTAAGACCTCGTATGGCAATGGAAGATTTCCGGGAACCTGGTTTGCCCAGCTTCTCTCAATCACTTCAAGGAGCTTGGGGTTAAACGGGACTGCCTCCTCCCATATCTCATCATACCACTCCTTGAGGCTCTCGAAGTGCGTTGACTGAACGAGTGCGTTTAGCTCCGTGTTCCCTGAAAACCCTGCCAGGGTGAAGTTGCTGGAGCCCACCAGCCCGACTCTCGTAACCGAGCCCCTTGAGGGGTAGAACAGGTATGCTTTGGCGTGCATGAACTCCTTCACATAGACGCGAATCTCAAGTTTCTCCTCCCTGAGCCATTCCAGCAGTTTCCGGAGAAACTCCTCGTTCTCCAGCGTCTGCTCCATGTAGTTTGCGTTGGCCTCGATGTCCCGACTCTGCTCATCCAGGTCTGATTTCTCGCTCTCGGTTTTTTCCTTTAATCTCTTCAGGGTTTCGAGGGAGTGGTAGATCATGCTCAGCTGCTCATAGGTCTCCCGATTGGTCTGGTTTCCGATGACTATGCGCATTTTCCCGCCGCTGGAGAAGAACCGTTCGAGCTCATCCTGTATTTCCTTCATCCCGCTGATGAACAGAAAGCCCACTGCAACGTCAACCCTGCTGTAGTCCTCGGAGGTCAATACCTCCCTGAGGACGTTTATCAGCTTTATCCCCTTTTTCTCACCATTCACTTCTCTAATTCTGTTATCCACAAGTCCGTATCTGTCGAGGAGGGAGATTGCAGATTCAGTCATCAGTTTTCACCTCGATCAGTTGCTCAGCTTTACCCCTAAATCATACCACCCGAAGGTACTTCTGGCGAAGTTCATCAATTTCATACTCATGTCCCTCTTCATCTCTGTATTTCCACCAGTGCCAGCCATCAACGGAGTTTTTAGTAATATGATCCGCTGCTCTTGAAAGGCTGGTATGAACAGTTCCGTCATTAATTACCCTTATCCTGCCATCTTCAAGGATTTCTGCCTCATAGAGCTCCCCCTTGTATCCCCTGTGAAGCTTAAACCCCGGATGTAGGTAACCTGCCTCGATCATCTTAATAACAAGCCCTCTTCCTTTTAGAGTGCCCGAACTTTTTTGTCCCTTTTTAGGGCCTTTTGGGGGCTCACTCCTTTGGGCGATCTCCTCAAACAAATGAACGTGGTCGTCCAAACTATGTGAATTTTCCCTCTTAAATGTTTTAAATTCAATAGCCTTAACGTTGAAGCTTAAGGCGTTTGACAACAGGCCAATGGCTTCATTGACTTTTTCAGTTAGCTCGTCGATTATCACCACTATCTCTGGCGGAGTCTCCAATATTTCAAGAATCTCCTTAAATTTATCCTCTTTTATCCCGTTTACTTCGAGGAGGGCCTTTTTGTATGGGTCACTTTTTATCTTGTTATAAATCATCTTGGCAAGCTCCTGCCTTGATTCTGGAGACTTAGTTGCATTTATGAACTTAGTTATCTGAGCCACAATGTGTTCATAGACCTGATGCCTACTCAGCTCAACCTCCACCACAAACCACCTTCCTGACCCGAAGTCGATCACAAAGGCATCGGGAATTGTGCCTATCTTCGCCGGGCTTTTGATTTTCTTCTTTGAGAAAAGAAGAGTGTTTTCCCCAAAGATCTCTCTGTAGTGCTCGAAGACCATGGCCTCAAGTTCGGCCTCGTTCCTGTACTCGTGCGGAACATACCTAACGCAATCTTTAAGGAGGAGTTTCATGGATAACCCTCCCATGAAGCTTCAGATTTAAACTCCAGCACAGCTTTTCTCAGGGGCCTTTCGGGGATCTGATAAACCCCTCTCCTAGGCTTCACGAGAAAACCCCCGTCAACGAGGTTTTTCAGCACTTCCTTGGCCCGCCTTTCAGATATTTTCAACGTTGACGTTATTTCAGTAACGACTTCTTCAGTCGTCACCCCGTAGGAGGGACCTTTGGCGATAGTCCTCAGGCCAATAATGTAGGCGGGGGACCTGTAAATCCTGATAAAGTTCCTCAAATCCTCCTTCCAGAGCTTAACCGCGTAATTAACCGTCATTGAGAGGGCCTCTTCGTGAGTTCTTCCTTTGGTTCTGAGCTTACCGTAATATGCCAAGAACCCGGGCACGTTTGAAAGCTCCTTCGCAGCTTCCCTGAGCTCCTCTTCTGGAGAATCCGGAAGGCCCTTTTTCAGGTATTCCACGCTCTCCCCGACATCCCACCTGGAGATGTTTATCCTCTCAACGTACCTCGCAAAGAAAGGCCTGTCCCCGGTCGGGTTGATTATCCTCTCCAAGAGACCCGGCATTGAGCCCGACAGGATCACTGTAACGTTCTCAAAGCCATCCGAGATAGTCTGAAGCATTCCAAGCATATTCAGGGGAGCAAACCTCGGAAGAACCTGTGCCTCATCGAAGATTACCACCGCTTTCTTCCCTTCGCTGTTGATGTGCCTCATAAGGTTGAGGAAGGCGTTTTGGAACTCCGCTATTCCCCTTGGTCTTATGTCCATTTTGACGAGACCCAGGTTAAGTGTCGCCGAGTACTCGAGATCCTCCTCCGAGATGTTGGTTAATACCGGCGTGAGCTCGGTGTAGCTTATCGCCTCCCGTCCCATCCCGAATGCAAGGTCATAATAGAGGTACTTGTACTTTGAACCGTACCTGTTTAAGAAAACGTTGATGACACTAGTCTTTCCCACCCTTCTCGGCCCGAGGACTGCCGCAAAGTCGCCATCTTCAACGGTTTCCTTCACCTTCTTTACTGCTTCCCTATGTTGTTTCCCATGAAGGTTTTTCTCATCCCGAACCGGGCGCGTGCTGAACAAAGTGAACACCCCATCACCAGTGATGGGGCTTCACTTATTTAAGGTTTTTGGAGAGCATGTGGGGGGACTCAACTGGGCATAACGCGTTATCTTTTTTCTCCAGAAAATCCCGCCCTTCAGAGCGAGTCATTCTTCCTTTCCCTTTCGAGCTCCTCGCGGGTTATGGCCTTGCCGCCATACGTCGAAATGAGCAGCTGGATGATTGGCTTCATGGTTTTTAATTTGAATAACAACCCATAAAAAGTCAGTGGTTGTTAGTTAAATTACAGCCTCCGGACAAAATGAAGGCCCGATCACTGGTGGTGGGGCTTCACTTGGTTGAAGGTCTTCACTTAGATTTATGGATATAAGTCATTGACTTTGAAACTTTTTAGGTTCCCCTGCCAATCTCCATCTCGGCTTCCCTCAGAAAGTTCTGAGGAGAATCAGGCACGATGTTAAAGAGTTCAGATACGGGTGGTTTTTCTTTTCTTCGTTTTTTGCCTTTTGGCTTTTGTTTGTTCAGCTGGATTATCTCGCTATCATTAGTTATGAACCATTTACACTCATTAAGGACTGCAGTGGTTAGTAGAACGGCATCATGTGGCCGTAGCCCATAATCCAAAACTAATTTTGGATACATCTCATCGTCCACCTTGTCATCAATCACGGCAATGAAAGAGTTAAGTTCATTAAGATGGCTTCGAACTATGTCCCAGAATATTGACTTCTCGTCTTCCGTGAGGTCGTTTTTGTTCCTTAACTTTGACCACAATGTGATGGGTATTCCAGAGCGATAGAGCTTGAGCGATAGCACTTCATTGTAAAGAACATGATAAACCTCACCTATGGCAAGTGTGGATGTTACAGATTCATACGTGCCGTCTTCTTTTAAAGCTTCGATGAGCACATAAGAGTAGCTGAATGCCCTAAATCTTTCACTCAAAATTTTGTCATCTTTAAGTTCTTCCAACCTTTCGGCTGAGGAGCTTATCAGTATCCAGTTAGCAATAACATTTGCATCAATGAAGACCTTTGACATGGTCTAACACCAGTCAGCCAAATATGACATCCCATAAAGATTTCTTCTTTTTCTTTTTAGGCGGATGCCATAACCCCTTAATCTGCCCAGTACGTCCGCTCTTTGTGGTTCTCTGGCGAAGTTCGTAGTATTTTCCAGTGACGGGGTTGTAAATCCTCTTCTTCTTTTTCTTTGAGGATGCCATGTTTCTCCCCCAAGAATAGTCGGTTTTTGATTTATTTAAGGCTTTTTCATGCCTTGGTCAGGACGTTGATTGTGCAGAGAAGAAATTGAAGGGTGTCCTTACTTTCTCATTTAAGCTGTATCCAAGGAGTTCTGGCGTTCTCACCACATGCGGTGATCCATGCCCGATCGAAAGTCTTCAGTTCACCAAGTAGCATCGTATCACGTCTTATCAGTGTGCTTATTTTATCAATAACTTCCCCGGGAACTGCCAAAACGGCGCAGTATTTTACTTTCTTTTTCTTTGAATTCTCTAAACCAAAAACGGGCATCAGTTCCTTTTTTAAAATTCTCAGAGTTTGAGGGAACTTGCCCTGGAGGCTTTTACGAATGTTCTTCTTGGCCGCATCATTAATCTCCTTGAGTTCCACTACAAGTGCTGTAAATTCATCATTCTTAGAAGTGATATACACAAAATCGCAGTGTGCTCCACCGATACTCTTTGCTTTATGGTACATTTCGAGATTTAGGATTACATATGGCTCGCCTCCTTCTATCCCTACGCCACAATTGCCATCACTGTATTCCCCTTTTATTCTATGCACTATTCTCACCTCACAAGCTCAGGACCCATGAGGCCAGAATATCCGTAATTATCGTGATTCCCGGAACTTCTCTAAGGATGTCCTTTGAAGATTTTTCCAATACTTCCACCGTGCCATCGGGTTTAGGGTCATAATAGTAAAACCTGATGTCAAGATCCTTTGCCCGTGAAACAGCTTCGGCAAGAGGTCTCGCATCTTCCTCTCCTATGTCAATCGCCTGCGTTCTAAGCAGTTCCTGTATTAACTTGATTATTCTATTTTCGTCGTACTCAAGCTCCTTCAAATAAGCCAGCGTGATGGCGAGCACATCGCTGTGGGTGCTGAAGATGATTTTATGGTTGAACCCTTTTGAAAGGCCAGCCAGCACTAAGGCCATTAAAATCTGAGCTGAATAGTGCAGTTGAGCTTCCGGTTCTTCTATAATTAAGTAGGAATTGGGAGGAATGCTGAGAACAGGCAACATAATTCCCGAGACTTCCCCTGCAAGTGCAGAAGCCTGATTAATTGATATATCTACAGAGTTCCATTTTTTGTATCTCAGTCTTTTTGTTGTTCTGTCAAACATCAGCTCTCCCTGAAGAACGGGATTAAATATGTTAACTAGTTCCTCATCAACTTTGTCACTTAAAAGCCGGCCTCTTCCTTTGCTGAGGTGATGAATGTAGGAATAAAATGGAAGGTTGTTTTCATAGATTTCGATTAATCCATGCCATAAGGAGGGATCATTTGAAATTGTATCTAATTGATACACGAAAGGACTTCTTCCGAATGGTATGAAAAGTGCAGACTGGATGTTAAAAGCCTCTCCATATATGTTTTTCAATTGCTTACTAATACTCTCACAAAGGTGCTCTATAAATCTCGATAATAGCAACTTTGCATGTTCTCTAAACGTTGACCTCCACATGTATATGTAGGGGGAGATTATGTGAAATCTCCGAGATCTTGGGGTTACATCCCCAAACAAACTTTCTAACAATTCGTCGATATCTTCTAGCCTGAGGTTAGAGGGGAGGTCTTTTCTAATTCTTTGTATCTCTTTCCACAGCCTCCCATCCCTCTTTATGTGTGTCTTTAAGTGGAACAGAATTTTTACACTCTCTTCGTTTTCTAGTTCAGATGAAACTCTAAAAAGGGAAATAACCCCCATTCTTTCATCTGAGGCCCTCATTTCTCTCTCAAAAGGAGCCTTAAGTGATTCAGCAAGTAAAATTTGTATTTTTGGAAGAGAGGCTTCGGGAACTTCAATTTTAGTGTCCTCTCCTACAGGAAATAGCTTTTGTAAGGTGGAATTAATTCTCTCATGCAGAGAGTTAGCTAAGGTGCCTATGCCCAGTATTTCACTACTTCCCAGGGTCACTGTGACTATATCGTTTTTAACTTCCACTTCTATCAGACCAACGCGGGTATCCTCTTTCAGACGTTCGATAATTTTTCCGCTATCTTCCGAGGCTAGAAGATTATAAAGGGCCACGGTGGCAAGTATAAGGTTAGGAGCTGCATTCTTTGTGAAGTAGTTAACATGCTCCCATATCTCTATCTCTTTAACGGCATCTTTTATGATATGATCCCGCGCAGTTTCGTCAAGCATTACAAGCTGGGCATATAGTGATTTAAGGGTGTAGGATTTTCCAGAATTTGGAGGACCGAGTAGCACCGTTATATCACCGAGCTCTAGTTCGGCATCTTTTAATGGGCCCACGTTTTTGATAGAAATCTTCATTAAAGTCCTCACCCTCAAGGGGTACTCAGCTTTTATTCTTTTTAACATTTCGGAGAGTCACCTTAAAACGGCATTCATTGAACTTCTGAGAGAACTCTTTAAAGCCGTGTCTGGCGGCTTTTTTGAAGCACCGCTTGTACCGCCGGTTGATTCCGAGGGCGTGGTTTATCACGATGAGTCCAGAGGTGGAGTTGAACTTCCCTATCCCTTTAGAGAGCTCCCGGCTGAAAGCCTTTCTCTCTTTTTCGGTCTTCTGCATTTCCTGAGCAATTAGGGGGAGATAGTCAGTGAGCGCTTCTATATCGAGTTTTTCTTTTTCAAAAGCTTCAATTAAACCTTCGAGCAGCAGAATTTGGGTTCCATACAGCTCAAGGGCTGAAACTATCATTTTTTCGTGTTTCTTAACCAACATCATTAATTCCTTCATGCTCTTTGTCATCTCAATATAGTCATTTTCGAGCTGTTTGATTATGTCTCTGGCCTTCTCTTTAGGTTCAAAGGGAGGTATTGCCACGGAATATATGAAGAGTGCTCCGAAGGCATAAGAAACATCATCTGCCAGTTTTTCAAGATCATTACGGGCCCTGTCGAGCTTTTTCTGGAACGTGAGTGCGAGGGATCTTTTGAGGTTCCTTCTCTCTTCCTCTTTCTTCCGCCATTGGATAAACCTGTGAATAATCTTGAATGCTCCATAGACCTCAAGAACCAGACTAAGGTATGGCTTTAAGTTTGCTGTGAGAGTTCCTCCGGAGCCCGTAAAGACTTCAAATATCGCCTTATCGAGTTCGTGCATGAACACTCCCTTCTTTGTTTAAAATCATTTTTTGTGAGTCAAATAATAGGCTGCAAAAGCTCCCAAGGCAATCAAAATTAGCACTCCAAGCATCTCCTTGAATTCCTTTGACTCTTTTAGTTTAGTTAAGTATTCCTTAATCTTTCGGAGTGCTGGATCTAAGTTTCTCGGATCGAATTTTATGTATTCAACACCAGTCAAAAAGCCAGTAACATTAACCCCCTCCTCTACCAGGGGAATTATCAGTTTTCCAATAGCTTTTGCATATCCCAATTCCTGTTGAACCCATGCCGACTTCGAAGCTTTACTTGTCAATATTGCGAGAACAACATCACATCGTCTGATGGCATCTTCTATCTTGGCAGGAAGGGAAGTGCCTGCTCTAACATCTTCCTCTGCAAGGTACACATAGACTCCTTGAACTTCTAGGGTCTCCTTCACCTTTGTGATAACTTCATAATCTGAGGAGGAATGGCTAATAAAAACACTCAACAATTCAATCACCCCTCACCTCTTCCCCTTCTTCTTCGAAAACGTTTTCGCCTTCACCAGCCTCGCCTTCACGAGCTCCACAACGGCTTTGTAGACCTCAAGCTGCTCCTCGTCGGTAAGGCCCAAAGCCTCGAAGATGATCCTGTCGAGCTCCCGCCTGTCCAGGAAAACTTTGTCAAGGGAGACGTCCCCCGGCTTGATGTTGCTTAAATCGCGGCTGGGCTTTGGTAGGCCGAGCTCTTCGAAGATAGACTTGATTTCACGGTTGGCCATGCGTTCAATACTGTTTATTATCGCTTTGCGATGCTTGTTGTCGAGTTTGTATGGGGATATCACAATCTGGTCCTTAATCTCATAGACCATTACACTCCTAGGCCCACCACCGCCACCAAGTTGTCTACTCAGTGCTTCATCAAGGAAATACGAGATTGTAGAATTCAAAATCCCCTTCATCTCTTGGGGAGTCTCTGATACATAAAGTCTGCAATCTGCAAATAATTTTTCATCTGAAAAGAATACTGCAATGCGTTGTCTTAGTTCCTTACCCCAGAAAGTGTCACCCAGCTCCTTGGGGATCACCCACCATAGGCTCCGGCCAGCTATGGAGGCGTTATTTTGATATCCTCTCTTCTCTCCCCATTCAATGTACTTCAGTGCATGAACTTTTCCCAGACTCTTAAGTTCTTTCTTTGAAAGGTCGCATAAGAACACCCGGAACTTCAGGTCTTTCGGTCTAATCCGATAGGTCTTTATCTCTTGCGGGCTCTTTACGACAGGCCTTAAAAACTCCTCCTCGATGTAGCCCTCCCAGCCAGCTTTGTTTCTAACCGCAACCACACCTTCTCCGGGCTTGTGGACTCTACCGCATATCTTACAAACGGGCCACCCCTTTGGGTTCTTAATAGGTTCAAGATAGAAGAACTCATTAGCTCCAGTCTTGATACCATATCTAATCTCGGCAATCTCACCCAGCCTCACAAGCTTCCCCTTGCCCTTGTCTAAGATTACGTAGAATATCCTCGGAGCCCTGATGAGTATCCCGCCCCACTTCATTCCCTTGTACTCGCCGAAGATGTTGTAGGTCCCGAGGAGCATGTTCTTAGTCCCGACCTCGAAGCCTCCCATCTTGGCGAGCTCCACCGCTTTAACGCTCCTTATCCTCGCCTCATCGTCCTCGTAGCTGCAAACCTCTCCACTAAAGACCTCGACGCCCTTCACCTTTCCGGTGTAGCATTCGAGCAGCTTCTTTGCGGTGTCGGACTCAACCCCCTCAAAGCCCCTCTTCAGCAGGACGAAGTTGACGCACTCCTCCCCAACGGTGTTGAAAAGCTCCTTGGGCTTCCTCGTGAGGACGGTTATCACCGTATTAACGTCCGCCTGCTCGAAGCTCCTCCTCGTGTAGTCAATCACCGCCCTCAGGTGGGTGAAGCGGAGGAAGAACTCCTGTAAAGCTTTTCCGAAGTCAACGTCGAGCCACGAGTTCGACGTGATGAAGACAAGCGAGCCCTTCGGGTTCAGCAGGTTGACCGACTGGATGAAGAAGTACGCGTAGAGGTCGCTCCTGCCGGGGAGCCTCATCTCGCCCTTGAACTTCTCCCTTATGATCGTCTCCATGTGGGTCTTTATCTTGTTCTTGTAGTCCTTCTTCAGCCTCTCCTGCTCCTTCTTGGGGAGCATCTGAAACTCTGCTAAATCGTAGTACTCGGGATAAATCTTCTCCTGCCTCACATAGGGCGGGTTCGCTATCACGATGTCGAAGCCCTTCTTTTCGAGCATCACATCCGGAAAGTCGAGCTCCCAGATGAAGGGCGGATTCTCAAGGGCCGAGAGGTCCTCCTTCTTCACCGTCTCAAGGAGCAGTCTGATTTCCTTCTTCTCCCTGGCCTTCAGCTCCTCTTGAAGGGCCATCTCAAGGAACTCCTAGAGGACTCCCCACTTGGCCCTCTCGATGTCCCCGAGCGTTACGGGCCTGCCGTCTATCCTCTCGCCCATGTAGTACTTTCTCACGAGCCCCTTGTATGCGACTATCGCCTCGCTGGCGCCACTCCTCGCCCCCAAGAGCTTGAGCCCCTCACGGAACTTGGCGAGGGGTATCTCAACCACATTCCTCCTGCCGCCAACTTTGAGAACGAAGTGAGGAGGTGCCAGAGAGTCTCCAACCGTCAGCTTCGTCTCAAGGTTGGGCAGGATAGGCTCGTTGGGAATTCTCTTTTCTTCCTCTATGAGGGCCAGCCAGAGCCTGAGCTTTGCAACCCTTATCGCCCACTCCTTGATGTCAACCCCGTAGATGCTGTCCCTGATTACTTCAAGCTTCTTCTTGTAGGTGGCCCTGCTGTCCTCCGTCAGCTTCTCGTTGAGCTCGATGAGGAGGTGGTACATTCCGACGAGGAACGCACCGCTTCCTGCTGCGGGATCAACAACTTTGACCTCGTTGAGTGCCTTTTCAAAGTCCTCAATCTCTCCCCATGACAGCCTCCCCGGCTCCCACTCGTGGGCGGGCGTGAAGACGAACTCCCTCACGAGTTCTTCTCCAACCCCCGTGTTCCTGCGGAGGTACTGGTAGACGGCCATCCTACACATGAAGTCAACCTCTGCCCTTGGAGTATAGAAGATTCCTGAAGCCCTCCTCTCCTCTTCCTCGCCGGCCTTTTCCTCCTCCGCGATGAGGGACTCGTAGATTTTGCCGAGCATTGCCGGGTCAACGGCGACCTCGACCTCATAGGGAGTCTCCTCCGTAACGGTGAAGTTGTAGCCCTCGAAGAAGTCGAATATTATGTCTCTGATCAATTTATCATCGATGTCTTTAATCATTTCATCGAGATCAACGCTCTCAATTCTGACGTTCTTAAACAGGCCACCGTTAAAGTAAGGAACGAGCAGGAAAGGGTAGAATATCTTATTCGGGAGCTTAGGTTCAAAACGCCTATCTTGGCGGGGTTTGTTCATAACGTTTACGAAGAGATTCCTCAAGATATCCCTGTAAAACCCCGAGACCTCCCCCGAATGTTTTAGATCATCGTAGATTTCCCATAACCAGACTATGAGCCTCCTGCGGTTTAATAGCGCTGCCTTCTCAAAGTCTTTTTTAACATATTTCTCATTGACCATCCACCCCTTCTTCTGGAGGAAGTAGACGAACATGAGCCTGTTGAAGAAGGTGTGGGCGAATGTCTTGGTGGCCCTCTCCACGAAAATTTCCTCCGCCTTTTCCCTCGGAACTTTCACCGACTCATCAACGGTTGACAGGTAGTCCTTCGGACAGGCCTTTCTCAAAGCATCGCCATAATTGGCCTTTATCCAGTCCTTGAGCTTCAGGTAGTACTTTTTGTAGTCCCCAAAGAACTGCTCGGTCAGCGGCTGCACGAGCATGTGTTCGTTTATCAGGGCCCTGATTTCACTTGCAGGGGGCACTTTCTTTTTCTTTTCAAGTTCCTCAGCAACCCTGGCCAGGTTCCATGAAAGGGTCCGGAACTTTCTGTCCTCCGGGTCAATGGTGTAGATGTTGAGCTTCGTGCTCTCCAGGTGCCTCTGGTAGACGGGGACGATAAGCTTCCAGAACTTGCGGGGGCCTCTGGGCGATTTCTTAACGTCGAGAACGAGGAGGAAGTTCGCAAAGTCAAGCCCAAGAGAACCTGTGAACTCTAAGAGCTTCTTTATTAACCTCTGCCTGTATTTCACGCTGTCGCTCCAGGTCTCGCCGTATATTGCAAAGAACTCAGCTCCCTCTTCAGGTTCAGTGATGGCAATGACCTTCAGAACTCCAGTGTTCTCTTCAACAAAGCTATCGAGGTAATCCATCTCTATGTCCTCGTCTTCATAACTAAATCCCCAGAACCTCGTGAAAATCTCGCGGAAGGTTTTAACGGCTTCTTCAGTTTTGATCTCCTTTTCAAGTCCCTCAAGAACAGTCCTGATTTTCTCGGCTTTATCCTTAGTCATGGACATCCCACCTGCGACTTTATCTCCTGCGTAATTACTAGTTGAAGTATTTTAGCGTTGCGGTGAGACCGTAATCTCATGTTAATGGCAAATTATTTATCCTCCATGTTGTTATACAGTTATTGGGTGGTTTCCACGACATACTGGCTCTGCATAACCAACCGCGACAACTGGGAGGTTGTCAAGAAAAATAATGTCTGGGGCGTTGCCAAGAGGCATAAAAACACCATCGCCAAAGTCAAGCCCGGAGATAAACTCGTCTTCTACGTCAAGCAGGAGCGGAAGGACAAAGAAATCCTAGAGCCGAAAATTGTCGGCATCTTTGAAGTCGTGAGCGAGCCTTATACGGATTCAACTCGTATCTTCAAGAGTCCTCCGCACGTGAACGAGAC
>WAPO01000180.1 GCA_015520705.1 Thermococcus sp.
AGACAATTGGAGCTGGCATCGACTTCGAGGAGGATGAGGAGCTGGCTGAGATAATGCAGACGATTCATGCCGTTAAGGAGGGTGAGCTTGAGCCGGAAACAGCGGCTGAGAGGATAGCAGGTGAGGAAAAGGAGAAAGGGGAGAAAAAGAAGACGGAGGATCTACTGGAAGAGCTTTGATTTTTTGCTTTTTGTTTGTTCTATTTATGCATTCAATAAAATCACATTCATGAAATAAGACTAGAGCCAATGTATACCGGGTGAGAGTATGAAGACAAGTGTCCATACAATAGCCATGTTAACAATCCTTATCATCATGGTCCTTATACCATTCCCTTCAACTATAGCAACAAATTGGGTAAATTATAAAAACAGCCCTCAACACACCGGCATAGCAAATGACGCTTTAGAACCCCCTCTAGAGCCACTGTGGAGTTTCAAAACCGGTGGGTCAATAGTATCATCCCCAGCAGTTTATAATGGGACTCTTTACCTTGGTTCGGACGATTATTATGTTTATGCTTTAGATGCTCTTACTGGAAAGTTAAAGTGGAAATTCAAAACGGGCGGCAGGGTGGAGGCTTCTCCAGTAGTATGGGGCGATACAGTTTACGTTGGTTCTTTAGATGGTAATCTTTATGCTCTGGATGCCAAAACCGGGCAATTAAAGTGGAGATTTGAAGCGTTAGGATCAATAGTATCATCCCCTGTGGTAGAATACGACTGGGTATTCTTTGGCTCTACTGGGAGATTTATTTATGCCATAAACGCAACTACCGGAGAGGAGGTGTGGGAATTCAAAACTGAAGGGAAAGTTGAAGCTTCTCCTGCAGTGTACGGCCAACTGCTGATAGCGGGCTCATACGATGGTAAAGTATACGCTCTAGGTGTGAAGAGTGGTGCTGTAGTCTGGATCAGAGATTTAGGAGAGCCTATAACATCATCAGCAATTGTCGTGGATAGTGGAACGGTTTATGCGATTGCTGGTGCCAAATATCTTTATGCGCTTGATGTGATGAGTGGGGAGGTTCAATGGAAAAGGGAAATAGCACTTAGAGATACTGGATACACCAAACCCCCCACAGAGGTAACAGTATATAAAGGATATGAGGGAAGATTCTCCCCAGTTACATCTGGTGGGACTGTGTATATTGCCTACTATCGGAATATATACAAGGTCAATGCTTGGGTTGGGAAGTCATGGAGAGAGGATCATTATTATCTCAAAGGTATAGATATGCAAAATGCTCAAACGAAGTGGAATTTTGAGGTAGGCGGACCTATTCAGAACTCTCCTACAATATCGGGAAGCACGGTATATTTTGGGTGTGATGATGGCTACCTTTATGCACTTCATGTTGATAGCGGAGAACTAGAGTGGAAGTATTTCATTAATTCAAGCATCCGTTCATCCCCGGTAATTGTCAATGGGATACTATACATCGGAGCCGATGATGGCAATATTTACGCTTTTGCTTCAGATGACGTGATTGCGACCTATTCCAAGCTGGTATATCTTAAAGAATTCGTTAACAGACTTAGGAAAAAGGGCGTGCCGTTGTCAGAAGAAATTGATGGTATTTTATTCAATGTAACGTATTCCCTCAGAATAGGTGAGATTGATAAAGCAAAAAGTGAGATTGCTGAGGTAGAGGAGATTATTTCAAAGGCCAGATACAATTACACCAGCAGGTTGCTTGGGGGTGTTAATGAAACTTACAGTGTTTTGTTATCCAAGGGATTTAATGTTAGTGCGGTAAAAACCCTAATTATACAAGCAGAGAATGAACTTCACGCGGACAACTATGATAAGGCCACTGAACTCATAAACCAAGCAGCCTCCGAGCTTAGAAACATAAAAAATCAAGAAGCTAAAAAGGCTCAAAACCTCCTTGGTGAAGCTGAGTTTGGGTTGGAAAATATCAGCAACATAACAAATACTAGCGAGTTAGAAAATCGCCTCCAAGATGCTAAGGAGAAAATAAAAAATGAAGAATACCCTGATGCTATTGCTATTCTAAAATGGATAATACAGCAGATAAAAATGGCTCAAGAAGCAAACAGTAACATTTTAAGCGCTGAAGTTACGATCCACCAGAAAAAAGAAGGCGGCTTCAATACAACCGATGCGGAAAATCTCCTGAAAAGAGCTAAGGAAGCATTCAGGGTTGGGGAGTACAATACCGCCGAGAAACTAGCTAAACAGGCAACTGAACTAATTAAGACAGAACATACAGCTGAAGTTGAAAGACAGAGCTTACTTATAATTCAAAAAACAAAAGAGTACCGATTCTATCTGGTAATGGGAGTGACCCTCCTCGTGCTTCTCTTGGCAATAAAAACATCAAGAAGACAGAAACCAATCTCAGAAATGCCCAGCTTACGGACTCAAGAGTACACTTATCAAAACCGAGAAGCCCCCTCCGGGCTACTTGCTAGATATGAATACATGGAGTACATTGGTGAAGGGGGTTTTGCAAGAGTCTTTAAAGCAAGGCGCAAGAAGGACGGTAAAGTCGTTGCCGTTAAGGTTCCTAAGACTCTAGATCCTGCTACTGGAAAGGCCTTCCTAAGAGAGATAAGTAACTGGCTTCACCTCAAGCATCCGAACATTGTAGAGCTCTACGACGCAAACATCCTGCCGATCCCGTTCCTTGAGATGGAGTACTGCGAGGGCTCCCTCGCAAGGATTCGGAAGCCCCTGCCGGTTGATGAGGCTTCTCTAATAGTCTTCAATGTTGCCGAAGGTTTGAAGTATGCTCACTCCAAGAAAATCGTGCACAGGGATTTAAAGCCCAGCAACGTTCTCCTCAAGAATGGTTTGCCGAAGATCAGCGACTGGGGTTTGAGCAAGGTCTTGGAGGAGAGCATGAGCGCAACAACCACTGCCAGCTTCACGCCTTTCTACGCCTCGCCGGAGCAGATTGACAAAAAATTCGGAAGAACGGACGAGAGAACCGACATCTGGCAGCTGGGAGTGATATTCTACGAGCTGGTTACCGGAAAGCTGCCCTTCGAGGGGTCCCTCAGCCAGGTGATGATGGGCATCCTCAGGGATGAGCCGGTTCCGCCGGGTCAGCTCAACCCGGAGGCAAAGGTGGTTGAGCCGATAATCATGAGGATGCTCGCCAAGAGGAAGGAGGAGCGCTATGCGAGCGTTGAGGAGCTCCAGCATGATCTGGCAGAAATCCTGAACATGACCTACTCCGAGAACCTGAAGAAGAGCAAGACCCTCGGTGATGTTAGAAGGGCTGTTTATTACCTTACGGAGTTGCTTTTGATAAACCTGAAAACCAGCAACGCCGTCGAGGCTTACAAGTATGCAAGTGACTTGGTGTTTTATGCCAAAGGCGAGCTGAAGGATGAGGTGAAAAAGCTGGCAGAGCAGATAAAGCTCCGCATCGAGGAGGGATTAACCTGTCTCTTATACACATCTGACGC